>DZCT01000486.1 GCA_022736535.1 Desulfatirhabdium butyrativorans
TCTTTCATTCGTGCTTCAATTTGTGTTCATTCGTGGCGAAAAAAAAGGAGATTTCTTTCATTCGTGCTTCAATTTGTGTTCATTCGTGGCGAAAAAAAAGGAGATTTCTTTCATTCGTGCTTCAATTTGTGTTCATTCGTGGCGAAAAAAAAGGAGATTTCATGCCCTTCCGAGTCTGTCATAATGAGTTCCGGCTGTTGAGGGATTTTGTCGAACAGGAATCCGGGGTCTGTCTGGGGGATGACAAGACATACCTGATTGAAAACCGGCTGTCTAAATTGGTGGCGGAAAACGGCTGCAAAACATTCGGCGAATTTTATCTCAAGCTCACCGCGTCGCCGCTTTATGATAAACTCCGGGCATCTGTGATTGACGCCATCACCACCCATGAAACGCTGTGGTTTCGTGACCGCCTTCCCTTTAAAATGCTCGAAGAAAAGATACTGCCCGAATTTCACAGAGAAATCAGAGCGGGAAAACGCGGCAGCATCAACTTATGGTCGGCAGCCTGTGCCACAGGGCAGGAGCCTTATTCCATTGCCATGACAGTGCTTGATTTTTATCTCAAAAACGGATACACGGAAACCGCATGCTGTCGTGAAATACAGATTCTCGGCACAGATATTTCCGGCAAAACCCTGTCGCTTGCAGCAGCCGGAAAATATGATGACAATGCCGTGGCGCGAGGTCTGCCCCCGCTTTATCTGAATCGCTATTTTTCCAAAACAGGTCAGAAAACAGGAAATGAATGGATATTGGATGACAGAATAAAAAATATGGTGACATTCAGACTTTTTAATCTTAAAGACCCGGTCGCCGGCATCATCGGTCCCTTTGACATTATATTTCTTCGCAATGTTATTATCTATTTTTCAGAAGCATTCAAAAAAACACTGCTGAATCGGATAGCCCGTATTCTCAATCCCGGCGGATACTTATTTGTCGGCGCCGGGGAAACGGTAGGCGGATATTCGGATGCGTTCAGCCTGATGGAACAGGAAGGAACGGTCTTTTATCGCCTGAAAAGCTGATTTTTTCATTATTCTCTTGATTCCCTTCCGTGTTTTATGATAATTGATTGAAATATCAGAGGGGAAAATGAAAAACATTATATTTGCATATAAAATTATAACCTTATGAAATTATATTCCGTTCCCGCACTCCGCGTGAAAATGTAAAGCAAATTTTTAATTTGCTTCAGCGGCGGCGCACCGAAGCCCTCTGAAACGGTTATTTTGAGCGCAGTTCCTGTCATTTCGAGCGTAGCGAGAAATCTTGACTGTCCGACGTAAAGATTTCTCCCTTCGGTCGAAATGACATTCGGTGATGTCGAAATGACATAAAGCCTAACCCCGATGACATAAGCCTGACAGCGGGGCGTTTCAAGCTCCGGCTTGGAAGCGGGAAAAAAAGTAAAAAATTTAAGGAGGAAAGATGAAGATGTGGAAAAAATGGACGGTACTGATGATTGTGGGACTTCTGGCATTGCCTTTGGCTGTCAATGCCCAGCAGTTCAAACTGAAAGACAGAGACTTTACTATCGGCGGAAGCGGCACGACTGACAAAAAATTTGACAACAGCACGGCATCCCTGGAGGGTGCGCTCGGCTACTTTATCAGAGATAATGTAGAACTGACGGTTCGGCAGGGTCTTTCTTTTTCCGACGGCGCCGCCGGAAACGACTGGGACGCCTCCACCCGTGTGGCCGCGGATTATTATTTCAAAATGCCTGCCCAGAGCCGTTTCAATATGCTGAATCCTTATGCGGGTATCAATCTGGGTTATCTCTACGGCGACACCACTGATGATCAGTATATCGCGGGAATAGAAGGCGGCGTTAAATATTTTGTCAATTCAACAACCTTTATATCTGGAAGTCTTGAATATCAGTTCCTGTTTGAAGACACATCTGACGCAGATGATGCTTTTGACGAGGGACGTTTCGTTTACGCCGTCGGCGTAGGCTTTAAGTTTTAAAACAAGCTCAGAGGTCAGGGGTTAGAGGTCAGAGGCGCTCACTCCCTCACACCTCTGACCTCTAACCTCTCACCGACAAGCAAATGACAGAAGCAGAACTTAAAGAAAAAATAGAGGCATACACCCGCTCCTTTCACGGCACACGAGTGAACATCTGTCGGGATACCACCCAGTTTATGAATATTTCTGCGGAAGATGTTCTGGAACTCGAAGGACATTACTATTTTATTCAGGGAGAAGCGGTCGAGGGACGATTCGGCCTTGACGAGGAGCCGAAATTCTGGGTAAAAAAAGCCATTGACCTTGAGGACGGCAGCAAAAAAATTCTCAAACTGGTGTTTTATGAATCTTTCACCATGTCGCTGGGCGATTTCAGCATCGAGTGTTTCCGAAGTCCCCGAAAAGAAAGCAGGGTGCTGAAAAAGATAGGAAAGGATCCGGATTTTATGCACGGCTGTACCTTGCGGGATTCGGTAGGGAATCCGGTTCGGGTGATAGATAAAATTGCGGGATCGCCTTATTACAACATGATCAACAATATCAAAGCAGATCATGAAACCTATTTTTATAAATATTTTCCGGCTATTTTTGAAAACATCATCGGGTGCATCCGGGCAATGGGAAGACTGCATCTTATGGGGGAAATTCACGGCGATATTCGGAATGACCATATCTTCATTGAGTGGGAAACCGGAAGATACAGATGGATTGACTTTGACTATACCTATGAATGGTCGGAAAATCCTTTCGGCGTTGATATTTTCGGCATCGGAAATATTCTGCTGTTTACAGTCGGAAACGGCTTTCATTATTTAAGGGAGATGTCTGCCTGTGCGCCCGAAGGCATGAAACTTGGGAGATGTGTGGAGCCGAGGGACCTGTCTCTGTTCTTCAGACACCGGATCATCAATCTGAGGAAACTGTTTCCCTATATCCCTGAAAGCCTGAATCAGATTCTCATGCACTTCTGCGTGGGAGCTGAGGTTTTTTACGAAAACATACAGGAACTTTTAAACGATATAATGCTATGCAGAACGGATCTGAAATTATAAGCTGTCCCTTTAGCGCCGAAAACGTAAGCGGACATGAATATGATGTGCTGGTGGCAATTGACCAGTCTGAAAATGCCCTGAAAGTGGCTGAATATGTTGGCAAAATGATGCGCTCCCATCCCACCGTCAGGATTACATTGCTCAACATTATCAGACCGCCTTCGCCGGACATTATGCCGGACGAGGAAGAACGGCAGATTTATACGGAAAAAAAGCGCAGTGATGCCAATACCCTGATAAACAAAGCCCGGGAGATTTTGATGTCTTTCAGCATTCCTGAAAACCAGATATTTACAAAAATTCAGGTCTGCGAGGAACGGGTCAGCATTGCCGACCAGATTCTCCGTGAAAAAAGAGCCTGCGGTTACGGAACCATTGTAGTGGGCAAACGGGGCATGAGCAAAAAAGAGGAATTTCTTTTCGGAAGCGTTTCCCGCAAGATTGTCCGGGAATGTGAGAAAAACGCGGTGTGGGTGGTGGCATGATAGTTACCCAAAATATATAAAATTATATAAGAAAGGTTTTGAAACCGGCACCGTATCGTCCGGTGAGGGCATGCGGAGCGGATAATGACCGGGCCGGAGCCGTCCCCCGCATCAC
>DZCT01000487.1 GCA_022736535.1 Desulfatirhabdium butyrativorans
CATGAAAACACCGCCGTTATCCTGATGTTAAATAAAATAAGTCAGTTTCTGCCCACAACTTCAAAATTTGAAGTTGACTTGAAGCGTCCGGTAGCCGGATTCGTCAAGACATATTTAAGCCCGTGTTTGCGAAACCATCCGAAAACTTCTTCATAACTATGGAAAGTCCGCTGAGGTACGCCGAACCAGTCATTCACCAATTCCTCATTCCGGGTGCCGCGCATCATCGGCGGTTGTTTTTTTCGGAAAACACGGCGAAAAACATCAACGCCGTCAAGCATTTTTGATAATAAAAGGCGTATCATCGCCTTTACAGATTCAGGGCTGTTTTGATAAAACATTCTGGAAAAATTCCAGAAACCGGACATAAAAGTTTTCAGATAAACAGCGATGACGATGATTCCTCCCGGTTTCAGATATGTTACGAGATTGTCAAAACTGCGCTGTGCATCAGCCGTATGGTGAAGCACTCCCCAACTGTAGATGACGTCAAAAGCGTCATTCCCCATAGTTAAGGCGGTAAGATCATGCTGTTCAAAACGAGCTGAAACCCCGAACTGCTTTGCCCGTTGCGATGCAAGCTGCACGCAGGAATAACTCGCGTCTATTCCCAGAACATCCGCTCCCATGAGAGAAAATGCGATGCTGACCATACCGCTGCCGCAGCCGGCATCCAAAACGCTTTTTCCTTTTAATCCCTCAGGAAAAAGCACGTTAAGATGTTCTATCACTCCCTGCACCTCAAGCGGATAACGAGACCAGTGATTCCCGTAAAACTGAGATGTTTTTTCAAATACTGCCGTATATGACATTTTCTTAAATCCTTTCAGAAAGTTAAAAAAGCAGGACCGCAATGCACCCGTACACAACCGCATTGATTTTGCCTGCAACGCGGGAATGCGGCTATTGATTGCTCCTGCACCATTCTTCCAGTATCAGCAGCATCCATATCCGTCTGCCGTGATTGATTCGCCCCTTTTGATGCTCATCTGCCATCTTTTGAATACAATCTCGGCGGAAGAAATTGTAAATATTTGAGTTTGATGAAAGAAGAGCGTCATTTATCAATTCTCTCAGGTCTTTTTTAAGCCATTCTTCTACGGGCGCGGCAAAGCCTCGTTTGCTTCGTTCCCGAATCTCTCGAGGTAAAATATCCGCCGACATCTTACGAAGCAGATATTTTGTCCGGCGGCCTTTTATTTTCATCGTTTCAGGCAAACGGGCTGAAAATTCAACATACGTTTTATCAAGCAGCGGCGATCTGGCTTCCAATCCGTGCGCCATCGTCATTCTGTCCATTTTTACCAGATTGTTGCCTGTGAGATAATTGAGCATGTCAACATAAAGCGTCCGATCTAAGAAAGAGTCGGCAGATGCCCGGTCAAAAAATTCGGCTAAAAACGCATCAGAGGAATGACCCTTCACAAGAGAAGACATTTTATCATTAAAACAGGCTTGTTTCATATCTTCGCTGAAATAGGATCCCCAGCGAATGATACTCGCTTTCGGCGAAACTTCGGCGACTTGGGAAAGCCGTTTGAGTCCCATCCTCCAGTTTGCTTCCACAGGCACATTTGTCGGCTCCCGCATCCACCCGACCAGAGCCGGCGTCATCTTTTGCGTAATAAACCGGGGAAGCGCGGAATACGGTTTTACATAACGGTCAAGCCAATATCGGGGATAGCCTGCAAATGTTTCGTCTCCGCCGTCGCCGTTGAGTACGACGGTGACATGCTGACGCGTCAGCCGCGCCAGATAATAAGTCTGAAAGGCGCAGGAATCAGCAAAAGGCTCGTCAAAGATATGAACAAGTTTGGGAATCATCTCGGCTACGGTTTCCGGTTTGACAATAAATTCATAATGTTCCGTAGCCCATTTTTCAGCGACGGCTCTGGCATAAGGGAGTTCGTTAAAGGATTCGTAATCAAAGCCGATGGAAAAAGTCCTGACAGGTTCGGCGCAAAGACCCGCCATAAGGCTTACCACGATAGAGGAATCTATGCCGCCGCTTAAAAACGCGCCTAAGGGGACGTCGCTGACAAGCCGCTTCTTTACAGCTTCTTTCAATATCTCCCAAAGCTGCTCTTCGGCTTCTTTCTCGGAAATCTTCAGTTTCGGCGTATAACGAATATCCCAGTAACGCGCTGTCCGGCACTTGTTTCCTTCCAAAACCAGAAAATGCGCGGGAGGAAGTTTGAATATATCTTTGTAAATGCTATAAGGATCAGGAACATACTGAAGCGTGAGATAATGATGCACGGCAACGGGGTCGGTTTCTTTTTGAATCAAAGGATGCTGCAAAAGCGATTTCAGTTCTGATCCGAAAAAAAATCCCTCTTTGCGATGTGCATAATAAAACGGTTTTTTCCCGAAGCGGTCACGAGCAGCAAAAAGTCTTTTCTTTCTGCTATCCCAGAGGGCAAAAGCAAACATGCCGTCAAGATGTTCAAGGCAGTCGAATCCGTATTCCTCATAGGCGTGAACAATGACTTCCGTATCTGTATTGGTACGGAAAGTATGTCCCAGAGATTGCAGGGAAATCCGAAGTTCAGGGAAGTTATAGACTTCGCCGTTGAAAACAATCCAGATGCTTTCATCTTCGTTGCAAAGCGGCTGTTTTCCGGTCACAAGGTCAATAATTGCCAGCCGGCGGTGTCCGAGTCCGACATTCTCCTGAAGATAAAGCCCCTCGCTGTCGGGTCCCCGATGGGAAAGCGCATCATTCATTCTGTTCAACAGATGGCGTTCAACAGGATGCTGTGGATCGGCGTAAACGACTCCGCATATTCCGCACATAGTTAAAATGCCTCAACAGATTGCTTTAAAACTTGTTTATAAATATCCGCATATTGCTGTGCAACCGCATTCCACCCGAACTGAGACTTCACTTTTTCAACATTATTGCCGCCCATTTTTTTTCGTAAATCCGGCGACGAAACCAGTCTGTCAATCGCATCGGCAAGGGATTTGGCATCCTTCGGAACAGCAAACAACCCGTTTGCTCCTTCAACGACAAATTCCTGTACGCCGCCGCTCCGCGCCGCAATAACGGGCAGTCCGCAGGCCATGGCTTCCGTGAACACCTGTCCGAAGCTGTCTCCGTAGGAGGGCAGAACGAAAATATCTGCCTGATTGTACAGTCGGAGCAAATCATCATGACTCACAGACCCCAGAAAAGCGACTGAACCTTGGAGATTCAATAAGGCTGTCTTTTTTTTCAATTTTTCTTCAAAGTATCCGGTGCCGGCGATGAAAAGGCGAATATTGCTCTTTTTTCTCAGTTCGGAAACAGCTTCAAGGAGATATTGAATCCCTTTACATTCCAGCAGACGCCCGACAGTCAGAATCCGCACGGGTAAATTCGTTTTTCGGGCAAGTGAAAGCGGCTGAAAGAAATCTGTGTCAACGCCGTTATAGATCACACTGTATTTTAATTTCGGCTCTGTCTGAGCCGCAAATCTGCCCAGATCATGACTCAAAGCGACGACTGCATCTGCCTTGCGCCAAATAACCCGGTTGACAGGAGCCAGCAGCTTATGCAAGGTCTGAAGCTCACCGGGATTGTAACCGGGAACATCTCCTCCCCTCAGTGAGACAATAAAAGGGAGAGACCCGCCGACAAAGAA
>DZCT01000488.1 GCA_022736535.1 Desulfatirhabdium butyrativorans
GGAGACATTCCCGCAGGAATGCAGGCGGAGATCGTGTTCGATGTGATTGCCGATGGCGATTTGCAGACCGGCGATGTGATTTCGGCGGACGGGTGGACATTCGCATTCGATTCCGACGGCGACGGCGTGAACGACGTGACCGTGAAAGCGGGAAGCGGCAGTTCCGGGAGTTCGGGCGGCGTGACGGTGATCGTGCCTGATCCGGAATGTCTCCCCGGCGACGTGAACGGCGACGGAGACATCACGCTGGCGGACGCCGTGACCGTGCTGCAAATTCTGAGCGGCGCCGAAGCAGATGCGCCCGCGCTCTGCGCCGACGTGAACGGCGACGGGAAAATGGGCATGGCGGAACTGCTGTTCATTCTGAGGGAACTGGCGATGTGATGCAGTTGTTTGAACTGTGATTTGTCTGATTTCAGGGCATCTCAGGGCAATCAGACAAATCAGCGGTTCAGACATTTTTTTGCCACGAACGGACACGAATTTTAACACGAATAAAAACCACGAATTATAATTAACATTTTATTTTAATTCGTGGTCATTCGTGCTTCATCTGTGTTCATTCGTGGCTGTTTTTTGCCACGAACGGACACGAATTTTAACACGAATGCAACACAACTTATAATTAACATTTTATTTTAATTTGTGATTATTCGTGCTTCATCTGTGTTCATTCGTGGCTGAAAATTATTCCTTACACATTCCGTCGTAAGCTTTGGACTGCCCCGCCATCATCATAAAGCAGTCATTGCCGTAAGTCTTGCCGTCGCATCCGCATACCGGCTGATACAGTTCGATGCAGAACTGGGGAATCGGCGTGCAGACGCCCATGTTGTCCGCCCAGTTGCAGGTGTTTTCGTCAAACAGGCAGAACTGCTTTTCAGGACACAGAAAACCCGCAATGCCCCCGCATCTGACGGGTTCCGGTTTGTTCGGCTGTTTTTTCACTTTCAGCAGCCAGCATTGTTTTTTCCATTGCTTAAATTCTTTGTCCATTTCCTGTTCTTTTTTTCTCACATCCACACGGTCAGTTTTGCCGTTGCCGTCAACATCGCCGCAGGCTTTCTCCGCAACCCAGCATTCCTGAATCCACGCTCTGAACGCTTTTTCCGTTTCCGCATTTTTCATGTTCAAATCTTCTTTGTCAACAAGTCCGCTGCCGTCAAGGTCAGCCTCGCAGACAGTTTCATTGTAAGGCTCGGCAGTTGCGGAAACTTCCACTGTCAGCGTAAATGACTTCACTGCGGTATCCGCATTTTCCCAGGGACGGTAATATGCCATTTCAAGAACGGTTTTGCCGAAATCGGCTGTGGTAAAATTCCAGATTTCTTTTCCGCCGCAGCCGACAACTCCTTCCGCACACGCAGAATTGTCAAAAGTGTTTGACTCCGATTTCAATATGGCATTGTCTGATTTGGTGACAGCCCATGCGTATCCGGTTGTGGGATTGCTTTCCAGAACCACCTGCACCCGAACACCCGTATTCAGCGTAACCGTTTTTCCGTTATCGGCTTCTGTAAAGGCATAAGATGCGGGCGCGGGCGCAATCAGTATATCCTCGCTGCCGTCAAGCGACTGAAAGAGCAGTTCGGGATTAAAAGGCAGCGTGATCGTGCCTGCATCATCAGCGGTTCCGTCGTAAGGCGCAATCACGGGAACTACTTCACCGTCTGCGGGGATTGCCGTCGCCGTAATCCAGTCTTCGGGAACATCGCAGGGCGTGGAAAAAGCCGCCCATTCAAGCGTTTCCGGGTTTTGTGCGTAGGTGATAACCTGTACGCAGGTTTCATTGTCATCGGCATACACAATCCCGCCGATCATCAGACCGACGAGCAATGCCGTTATCGCCGCATTCCATTTTTTCATTTACATGCCTCCGTTTTTGTTTGTTTTAAGTAAATTACGCTTTCCTATTTCTCACCTTTTTTTCTCGTTGAACGTCCGGAGTGCTGAAATGAGCGTAGCAGGTGCTAAAATTTCATTTCAGCACTCCGGATCCGGGTCCGGAGTGCTGAAATGAGCGTAGCGAAATTTTAGCACTGTGCTGAATTGCTAAAATTTCATTTCAGCACTCCGGAGCCGGACGCGGAGCGTCCGGGCTGCATTCCCACGCAGAGCGTGGGAACGAGAACTCTCACTTCTCACTTTCCATTTCTCATTTCTCATTTCTACTCATACCGCTCCGCGATTCTCCTAAAAAGAGGTCTGATGTCAATCTTAGAAGCGTTCAGCGTTTTCAGATTGATATAGGGAACAAATCTGTCGCTGATGATAATGCCGCCGGATGCCCCGCGCTCGACATCTCCCTCAAACGGCGAAAATACAATCACATGACGGTCTTTTCCGTACTGAAGCACCGAGTCAAATTCACTCCGCATTTTCTGCGTCAAAAAAATACCCGCAACGGTTTTATTTTCATAATCTTTCAACGATTCGGCAATCTCAACGCGTATCGGCGTTCTGCGTATTTTTCCGACTTTTTCGATATGCAGCGCCATTTCTTCGGCTGCTTTTTTTTCATCCGCAACCATCAGCAGTAAAAGCAGTTTGCCGTCGGGTCCCTGCTTTTCGGCGATATTTTCATCAGCCGCCAGCAAACTCGGAAACAGGTCAAGCCCCGCCCATACCCGCGGCGCTTCCGCATCTGAGGCGGAAACCCTGCCGGTCAGCGCCAACAGCACAAGCATGAATGCCGTCATAATTGTCCGACCTATCGAATTTAGCTGGTTTTTATACACAGTTCAAACCCCGTTAATAGAAGTGCTGAGTGCTGAGTCCTCAGTCCTTTATTTCTCAATTCTCACTTTCAAAATTCATAAGAAACCTGTATCCACCACCACCGTTCCGAGTCCGCATTCTTCTCCCAAGTAGAAATATCGTTTCCGAAAGACTGATTCTGATCGTAAGACGAAGACGGATAGCGAATGTCTTCTTCAAAGAGATTTTTGACGCCCCCTCTCAAGGTCAGTCCTTTTATGCCGAGATGCCGCATCGTCATCGTCAAATCTGCGGTATGACAGTCGCCGGGCGTATCTCCGGCATTTTCATCTAATGTCTCATCTAATGTCTTATATGAGTTGCGTCCGCCTGCATAGCGGTACTGCAATGCGAATGAGACATTGCGGAAAGGCTGAAATATCAGCCCGACATTCGCCAGCCAGTCCGCAGTTTCAGGAATTGCCGCTCCGGTTTCCCGGTCTTCGCTTTTCGTATATGAGAGATTGGCGTCCAATTTCAGCATATCGGGAATGAGATGCTGTTCCAATTCCAACTCTGCGCCTTTGCTGTGAAAATGACGGGGATTTTCTCTCACCGCATTCAGCCGGGCATCTAACTCGGAATAAAACAGCGTGACGCGTCCGACCGTATTCAGGCTTCTGTAAATATATCCGATTTCGTAAGTATCAATTGTTTCGGATTCCGTATCCGGAGCGGTTGAAGATTGAAGATCGGCATTTTCTGTTCCGTACATTTCCAGAAAAGCAGGAGGACGAAACGCTCTCGCATACTGCGCCTTCAAGATATGGCGATGTGCGGCATTTCTTTGCTTATTCAGACGATAGACCGCGGCAATTCTCGGACTGAAATTTTCGCCGATGTCGTCATAACGGTCATAACGCA
>DZCT01000489.1 GCA_022736535.1 Desulfatirhabdium butyrativorans
TGAAAAATCGCTTTACGGTCTGAAAAGACCGATTTTTGAAAGCGAATTGGTATCATTTCTCATTTCTCAATTAAAAAGCCTCGTCTTCCTCCCTGATGATACTGAGAATATCCTCACTGTTTGCCGCGTTCAGCAGTTTTTCTTTAAACGGCTCGTTTTTCAGAATCCTTGAAATCCGGGCTAAGAGCTTTAAGTGAAGACCTGTGGAATTTTCAGGCGTTACCAGAAGAAAAAAAATATAGGTCGGCCGGCCGTCCATAGATTCAAAATCAATGCCTCTCCGACTCAGTCCGAAGCCCATGGACAGCGAAAGCAGTCCCTTGATTTTACCGTGGGGAATACCGATGCCGCCCCCGATGCCCGTACTTCCGAGACGTTCCCTTTCCATCAGTACCCGCACCAGTTCTTCGTGACTGATGCCGGCGATGCGGGCCACCGGCTTTGCCAGTTCTTCAACAACGCTTTTTTTGTCTTTCGAGTTCAGGCTGACAATAACCGCCTCTTTCTGCAATACATCAAGAATTTTCATAATATGTGTCGCTTGAGTTGTAGGGTGGGCAGCCTGCTGCCCACCTTTCATATCTGTAGAACGGGTTTCAAACCCGTTTTACGGGCCGGAGTATAAGGTGGGCAACAAGTTGCCCACCCTACAACTACAACTGAGATTCTTCGCTGCGCTCGGAATGACAGCAGACCGGGGTGACTACTTGTTAGGCTGAATCAGCCCGTAGTTGCCGTCACTGCGGCGATAAAGAACATTTACCCGCTCTGTCCGGGCATTTGTAAAGACCAGAAAACTGTTATCCGTCAGGTCCATCTGCATAACAGCCTCCTCAACATCCATCGGCTTGTACTCGATATTTTCCGCCATGACCTGCTTTGCACCGGAGCGTTCTTCCTCAAAAGAAGAAGCCGCCTCTGCCATCATTTCAACGACCTTGGTTTTGGGCGCATTGCTTCTGCGCTGTTTCTGCTTGCTCTTTTTTATCTGTTTTTCAAGCTTGTCCAAAACCATGTCTATGGCTGAGTACATATCGTTTGTTTCTTCCTTGCCGTTTATTTTAAGCCTGTCTCCGACGATGTTGACTTCGGCAATATGACGGAACTTTTCCACCGAAAGTACCACATTCGCCTCCGCAGGGTTGTCAAGAAACTTGTCAAAACGGTTCAGTTTTTCGCTGATATAGGACTTCAGCGTTTCCGAGGGATCAAGGTTTTTAAAAGTCACAGATGTCTGCATGCTAAAATCCTCCCTATATTTTTCTGCGTTTGTTTGATGGTAATATTCTGAGCATTTCCCTATACTTGGCTACTGTTCTTCTTGCAATGCCGATGTTCATTTTTTCCAGAAGGTCTGCAATTTTGTCATCGCTGTAAGGTTTTGCGGGGTCTTCACTCTCAATAATCCGTCTGATTTTTTCATGGACTGTCGCGGCGGCAATCGCTTCTCCTCCGTCTGTGCAACTGACAGAACTGTTGAAAAAATATTTCAATTCAAAAATGCCCTGGGGCGTATAAACATATTTGTTGGTTGTCACCCGGCTGATGGTGGACTCGTGCATACTGATGTCTTCCGCGACATCTCTGAGCACCAGGGGTCTGAGATATCCCGCGCCTTTTTCAAAAAAATCCCGCTGAAATTTGAGAATGCTTTCCATCACTTTATAAACCGTTTTCTGACGCTGATGAATACTTTTAATCAGCCATGTTGCGGAACGCAGTTTTTCCTGCATGTACTCCTTCGCGCCGCCGCCCCCTTCTTTCAGTTTGCTTATCATGTCATGGTAAAGAGAGTTGATACGAAGTCTGGGCATCCCGTCATCGTTCAATACAATCATAAAATCATCTTCCACCCTGTAAATATAAATATCCGGTTCAATATAATGCAGTTCTTCATCGCTGAACTGCCTGCCGGGTCTGGGTTCCAGGCCTTTAATGACGCTGACCGCGAGCAGCACCTCGTCCATCTCTGTTTTCATTGCCTTGCAGATGGCATTGTAATTTTTGTTTTCCAGATGGTTCAGATGATTTTCAATGATTTCGGTTACGACAGAATTGGCAAGTCCGAAATGCCTTGCCTGAATGAGCAGACATTCCTTGAGGTCTCTGGCGCATACCCCCACAGGGTCAAATGTTTTCAGCATTTCCAGAAGCTTTTCGACTTTTTTGCGGGAAACGCCGCCGGTCTTGGAAATTTCTTCCACAGAAATATCCAAATAGCCGTTTGCATTGAGATTGCCGATAATAAGGCTTCCGATATTTTTTTCTTCTTCCGTCGGGGAAGTCATGAGCAACTGCCAGAGCAGATGTTCGCTCAAAGATTCTTTATGGGAAATAAAACTCTCAAATTTCAGTGTTTCTTTTTCTTCTCCTTCAAAACTGAGATTTTTCCCCGGCGAATTGTATTCATCAATATAATTACTCCAGTCAATCTCGTCATGAATTTTTTCTTCAATGACAACTTCTTTTTCTGCCGGCACGATTTCCGGAGGAATTTCGGGCAGAGATTCTGCGGCAAGTTCTCCTTCGGAAAATTCCTGAACTTCTTCCAATGCCGGATTTTCTTGCAGTTCCTGACAAATCAGATTCGCAAGTTCCAGCCGGGACATTTGCAGAAGTTTGATCGCCTGCTGAAGCTGAGGCGTCATGATTAACTGCTGATTTAATTTGAGCTGCTGTTTTATTTCTATAGACATTTTTCTACCAAAGGTAAGGGGTAAGAGGTGCGAGGTCAGAGGCAAGTCACCCCTGACCTCTTACCTCTCACCCCTGACCTCTTACAATTTAAACTCATCTCCCAGATAAATGCGCCGGGCGGTTTCGCTTGAGGCTATCTTTTCCGGCGGACCGGATTCGATAATTTTTCCGTCGCTTAATATGTATGCGCTGTCACATGCGCCCAAAGTTTCTCTTACATTATGGTCAGAAATCAGAATACCGATCCCCCGTTTTTTGAGATGCGCGATAATCTGTTTGATGTCAATCACCGCCAAAGGGTCCACGCCTGCAAAGGGTTCATCCAGAAGAATAAAACACGGGTCTGTGGCAAGCGCCCGGGTAATTTCAAGGCGCCGGCGTTCTCCCCCTGAAAGCACACCGGCTTTGCGGTCCGAAAGATGCCTGATTCCCAGTTCATCCAGAAGTTTATCCGTGTGTGCTTCCCTGTCATCAGTAGGAACATGCCGACGGTCTGTCCCTGCACTTTCAGACGCCGCCCCTGAAATAATTTCAAGAACAGCCATGATGTTCTGCTTCACCGTCAGCTTTCTGAAAATGGAAGTTTCCTGCGGCAGATAGCCGACGCCCCTGCGCGCCCTCATATACATGGGATAGTCTGTAATATCTTCATCATCCAGCAAAACGCGTCCTTTATCGGGCTTTACCATTCCGACAGCCATATAAAATGTCGTGGTTTTGCCGGCGCCGTTGGGTCCCAGAAGCCCGACTACAACGCCGCTTTCCACATCAAGGCTCACAGAATTTACAACCTGCTTTCCGTGATAATATTTCACCAGATTCTGAAGCGACAATATTGCCATGTTTTTCCGTAGGGGCACGCTACAATCCGGAGTGCGAAAATGAAATTTTCGCATTTTGCTAAAATTTCGCTACGCTCAT
>DZCT01000490.1 GCA_022736535.1 Desulfatirhabdium butyrativorans
ATACTGAGAAAAAAAGCTAAAATTTCATTTTAGCACTCCGGATCATCCCTTAACTGAAAACAGATAAACCCGTTTCACGGGACGGACGCGGAGCGTCCGGGCTGCATTCCCACGCAGAGCGTCAATGCCGTTAAGTTAAGCCTTCCGGAGTGCTGAAATGAGCGCAGCGAAATTTCAGCACATTAAAAATACTGAGAAAAAAAGCTAAAATTTCATTTTAGCACTCCGGATCATCCCTTAACTTGACGGCATTGACGCAGAGCGTGGGAACGAGAAACACCCTTGGCAGGGCGGCGGCGCAACCCTGCCGATGTTTTTAAAAAAAAGCAATATAAAATATTAACTCTTGACACAAGGGCTTCAAAGTGCTAAATAGAAAATCAGTCGGGGCGTAGCGCAGTCTGGTAGCGCACTTGAATGGGGTTCAAGGGGCCGGAGGTTCAAATCCTCTCGCCCCGACCAAATCGTTTCACATCCGCATTTCAGCAGCAAAAACAATTTCCCGCATAAAGTTTCTGAAACACCTTCACCACTTCAGGATCAAAATGATTTCCCGCTTCTTCTTCAATAATTCTGACGATCTTTTTTTCTTCCAATCTTTCTCTGTAAATCCGGTCATGTGACATGGCATCATAGGCGTCTGCCAGCGACAGTATCCGGGAAAGAAAAGGAATTTCCTCTTTTTTCAGACCGTCGGGATAGCCGCTGCCGTCAAAGCGTTCATGATGGTGTCTGATAATCTGTTTTTCTTTGTCCCATAACCCGAGCTGCCCCACAATATTTGCGCCGATCACCGAATGTTCCTTGATTTTTTCAAATTCATCATCCGTCAGCGCGCCGGGTTTTTGCAGGATTTCATCTTTGATGCCGATCTTGCCGATATCATGAAGCCTGCCCGCAATATTGAGAATATCCAGTTCTTCGCTGCTGCAGCCGATTTCTTTGGCCATGGCAAGGGCAATCTCCGTGACCCGCTTTGAATGCTGTCCGGTGTCCGGGTCTTTTGCTTCCAATGCTTTCACAAGCGCCAGAAAAGCTGTAAAAAGATTTTCATAGATATTTTCATACAAAGCCAGATTTTCAATGGCATAAGCGGCTTTGTTGACCATAAACATCAGGTAATACATCATTTTTTCGGAAAAAATGCTGCCGCCGCTGTGAACCGTTCCGGTCAGCACGCCGAATATTTTCCCCCGAATCGCCAGCGGCGCAGCTATAAAAGACTGTATTTCAGAAGGCAGGCGGAGATGTCTGTTTTCCGAAATCAGGAGCGGCATCTCGTCTGCCGCGACATCCATAATCAGTTTTTCTGTTTCTTTTCCTAATACTTCCTGAAACTGGAAACCGTTTCGCCGGGACCTTGCAATTTCAAAGGGATTTTTTATCGTATCATTGACAATAAAAAAATTCGCCTCATCCGCGGGCGTCACCTCTATGGTCATATTCACAAGGCGCATGAACGCGTCAGAGCTTTCGCCGATGCCGGTAAACTCGTTCATAATTTTATTCAGAATGTGAAGTTCCTCAACTTTGGAATGCAGTTCACGACTTAATTTTTCAAGGCGCTCTTTCCCCTCCACTTCCTTTTTTAACAGCATATTTTCAATGAATAAGCGACGTTCCCTCATCACCCGCTGAATGCAGACTTCCATCTGGCTCAGATTCAGGGGCTTGATCAGAAAATCAACCACGCCGTTTTTGATGGTTTTCATCACATTGTCAAGAGAAGGAAAACCGGTCATGACCACTACCGGTACGGTATTGTCAGCCATGCGGATGTGTTCGGCAAGGACGATGCCGTCCATTTCGGGCATATTAATATCGGTAAAACAGCAGTCAATTTTTTCCCTTTCCAGAATCTTCAGCGCCTCAAATCCGTTTTTTGCGGTCAGAACACGGTATCCTTTCTGACGGAAATATTCTCCGGCAACATCCAGAATACTTTCTTCATCATCCACAAACAGTATCTTTTCTTTTTTCTTGTCAGCCATTGCCTGAATCCCGGCGAATCTGTCAGGTTTTCATGCCCGTGACAGGATTTCACTTGAAAAGTAATAAAAACATGAATATTATCTTATCTAATCATTAGCTCAATATCACAAACTTTACAATGTTTAATTTCATAAAAGTCACAATAAGACGATAAAAAAGTAAACTTTCCGGTTTATTTTTCTGTCTTTATTGCAAAAGCAGATGCAAAGGTCAACTGTTTAACGCTCGTTAAGGTGAAAAAAAAATGCCGGTATATGAATATACAGCCTTAGACATGAAAGGAAAGACGGTTTCCGGAATCATTGACGCGGAAAGCTCCTCGGTTGCCCGTCAGAAACTGCGAAGTTCCCGGATTTTTCCCGTTTCCATCAAAGAAACATATAAAACATCTGTAAAAAAAGAATCCCGCTTTTCGGTATCGCTGCGTTCATTTGCCCGCGTCAAACCGGCTGAAGTTTCCATCATGACAAGGCAGCTTGCCACGCTGATGAGCGCAGGCTTTCCGTTGGTGACGGCAATTGACACGCTGATTCCCCAGACCGGCTCGCAGGGCTTTAAAAAAGTGCTGGCGCAGATCAAAGATTCCATTGTGGAAGGCAACAGTTTTGCCGCGTCGCTCTCTCTGTATCCGGGGATTTTTCCGCCGCTTTACATCAACATGGTTTCAGCGGGCGAAACATCCGGAACGCTGGAAACAGTTTTAGAACGGCTGGCAGATATTACCGAAAAACAGCAGGCTTTAAAAACCCGCATCAAAACCGCGCTGGCATACCCCGTGCTGATGTCCTGTATGGGCGTGTGTGTTTTATTTTTTCTGATGACATTTATCGTTCCCACCATATCCGGAATTTTTGCGGACATGGGACAGACGCTTCCGCCCTCGACCCGTTTTCTTATCAAAGCCAGCAGCGTCCTGAAATCCTACTGGTGGGTGCTTTTTATTCTGATCTTCAGCGCCGTTGTCGGGATTCAGACTGTGAAAAAAACGAAAAAAGGACGTTATCTTCTGGATAAAATAATCCTCTCCCTGCCGATTTTCGGGAAATTGGCAAAGAAATTAGCCGTTGCCCGTTTTACACGGACATTGGGATCGCTTCTGGAAAACGGCGTTTCCATGATGGCCGCGCTGGATATTGTGAAAAATATCGTGGGAAATATGCTGATTGCCGATGCGATTGCGGAAGCAGCCAAAGATGTGGGAAAAGGACAGGGCTTGGGCAACGCGCTTTCAGCCGCTGATATTTTTCCCAATCTTTCCATTCAGATGATTCAGGTGGGGGAACAGAGCGGGGAATTGGAAACCATGCTGAAAAAAATTGCCGATGTATTTGAAAATGAAGTGGAATCATCCATCCTGAGCATGACCTCCCTGCTCGAGCCGATCATGATTCTGGTCATGGGTGCGATTGTCGGTTTTATCATCATTTCAATATGTCTTCCGATTCTGGAAATGAACAAGCTTATCAGGTAAAGAAGAACTTGGAACACGAAAGCTGCGAAAAACTTGAAGTAGGTTGGGGTGAGCCTGCGAACCCCAACATCACCGCATCATCCGGCGGAACCCCGACATCACCGCATCATCCGGCGAACCCCGACATCACCGCATCATCCGG
>DZCT01000491.1 GCA_022736535.1 Desulfatirhabdium butyrativorans
CTACATTTACTTTCTGTACAGGCAGAACAGAAATCCTGTCAATCCTATAATCCTTTAATCAGGGTTCAGACATTTGCTCCGGATATATCCGGGGGATCAATCCCCCGGCTGAAAGCCGAAGCAGGCTTGAGCTTTCAGCCCCGAAATTTATTTCGGGGCGTAATTTGCGCGGAATGAAAAAAAACAAATAAAAAAGGGAGACGTTTTTAAAACGCCTCCCTTCTGCTTTTAACTCAGGTTGAAAAACAATTACTTGCCGGTTGCAGCGCCGTGCAGTTTGATTTCAACTTTTTCCGTAAGACCTGCATAGTATTCACGCAGAATGTCCAGAACTTCTTCACGTCCGAAATGATCCGGCATGGTGCCGCCTTCGGAAAGCAGTTTCCGAAGCATTGTTCCGCTGAGAAGCACGCGGTCTTCTTTGCCGTGGGGGCAGGTTCTCAGAGAAGCCATACCGTCGCACTTGTGGCAATAGAAAGTCCAGTCAATCTTCAGCGGGGAACAGACCAGCGCTTTGCCGGGTTCTTTGGGCTTGGGAATTTTGTCAAAAATCGTCTGAGCCTCAAACATGCCGTAGAAATCGCCCACGCCGGCATGGTCACGACCGATAATCATGCGGGAGCAGCCGTAGTTCTGGCGGAAGGTGGCATGAAGCAGCGCTTCTCTGGGACCGGCATAACGCATGTCAAGCGGATAACCGCCCTGCACCACGTTCTTTTCCACAAAATATTTCTTTACCAGCATGTCAATACATTTCACCCGAACTTCGGCAGGAATGTCGCCGGGTTTCAGGTTGCCGACCAGCGAGTGAATGAAAACGCCGTCGCAGACTTCCACAGCGATTTTGCAGAGGTATTCATGAGACCGGTGCATGGGGTTTCTGAGCTGGAGGGCAGCCACTTCGCTCCATCCTCTTTCCTCAAAAATCTTGCGGGATTCCGCAGGTCTCATGTAAACGCCCTTGTATTTCGTGGGATATTCGGCTTCGCTCAGAACTTTGACAGGTCCGGCAAGGTTGACTTCTTTCTGGCTCATCACCATCTGAACGCCCGGATGATCGTTTTTGGCGATCTTCCAGAAATCTTCGGCTGTTTTCGTGCCTTCGCCCATGAATGTTTTTTCGCATTCAAATTTTTTGTCAGCCTCGGTCATTTCAAATTTTTCCGTGACTTTCATGGTGGCCATCATTTCGCTACGTTCGGGATCGAACAGTGCGATCTCTTCGCCCACGCTGATGGTGGCAGCTTCTGCTTTGGATACGGACATGGTCACAGGAATGGGCCAGAATGTCCCGTCAGCCAGAAGGAATTTTTCACAAACGCCTTTCCAGTCGGCTTTGGTCATAAAGCCTGCCAGGGGGCTGAAACCGCCGGTTCCGATCATGATCAGGTCGCCCTTTTCACGAGGGGAAACATTGAATTTTTTCAGACCCTGCGCTTTTTTCTTTTCCGCTTCCAATGCCGCGCCTTCAAGCAGGCAGCAGGTCAAGCCTTTTCCTCCATGGGGAGGAACCAATTTTGCCATTCGTTTTCGTCTCCTTTTAATTAGATGTAAAGCGTGTTTGAAACCCGCTTCACTTTAATTGTTGTTATTTGTTTATGAGTATATGCAGCATAATGCTGTTTGCAGTGCGATATGTAAAAAAAGTTACTTTTAATAGGGAAAGTGTCATTTGTCAAGATGAATCCGACAAAAAGCAAATATTTCCCAAAAGTGCTGAAAAAAAATTGCCACGAATGCACACGAATTGTTCACGAACTCAAGCGCACGAAAAAATTTTCCGCTCCGCTTGAAATGACGATAACGGGGTTTTCTCGTTCCCACGCTCTGCGTGGGAATGCAGCCCGGACGCTCCGCGTCCTTAATGCAAGGGGGAGTTGCCTCTCGTTCCCACGCTCTGCGTCAATGCCGTCAAGTTAAGCCTTCCGGAGTGCTGAAATGAGCGGAGCGAAATTTTAGCACCTGCTAAAATTTTATTTCAGCACTCCGGATTGCCCCTTAACTTAATGACATTGACGCTCCGCGTGGGAATGCAGCCCGGACGCTCCGCGTCCGCCTTGAGACAGACAGCGTATTCCGGCAGCGTCCGCCGCGCCGGAGACGTTCCCACGCGGAGCGTGGGAACGAGATTGATGCACTTACCCCTTTTCCACGATTTCAAAGGCTTTTGCAAAAGCTTCATCCAATTTTTCCGGTTTGGTTCCGCCTGCCTGCGCCATATCGGGTCTGCCGCCTCCGCCCCCGCCCGCAACTGCGGACACTGCCTTGATGATATTTCCCGCATGAAATCTGGGAATCAGGTCTTTTGTCACCATCGCAATCAGCAGCACCTTGCCTTCCGCCTCGCTTCCGAGTACCACCACGCCGCTTTTGATTTTATCCCTGAATTTGTCCGCCAAATCTCGAAGCGCGGCAGGCGTTTCCACCGATACTTTTTTGGCAATCACATTGACGCCGTTTACGGTCTTAATCTCATCCTCAGCTTTTTCAGCAGAAGCAGCCGCAGCTTTTGCCTTTATTTTTTCCAATTCTTTTTCAAGGGATTTTTGGGCAGACAGCAGTTTTTCAATCCGCTGCACAAGCGCGTCCGGCTTTTCTTTGAGGATTTCTGCCGCGTCACGGACAATTTTCGAGGTTTTCTGAAGATGCGCCACCGCCGCCGCGCCGGTCACTGCCTCGATTCTTCTGATGCCCGATGCCACGCTGGATTCTGCAATGATTTTAAACAGTCCGATATTGCCGGTATGCTGTGTGTGCGTTCCGCCGCAGAGTTCTTTGCTGAACACGTCCAATGAGACCACCCTTACGCGGTCGCCATATTTTTCTTCAAACAATGCCGTCGCGCCGGACTTGAAAGCCTGTTCCGCGTCCATTTCATCAGTGTGAACCGCCGCGTTCTGGCGTATCCGCATGTTGACAAGTTCCTCGATTTTATCCAAAGTTTCCGCGTCCACCTGCGAAAAATGCGTAAAATCAAAGCGAAGCCGGTCCGGGGACACCAAAGAACCGGACTGCTTGACGTGTGCGCCCAGCACATTCCGCAGTTCCGCATGAAGGATATGCGTTGCAGTGTGATTGCACGCGGTGGCTGCCCGTGCCGCGGTGTCAACCTTCAGCGTGACCGTATCTCCTTTTCGGATGTTTCCCGACACAATTTTTCCCTTGTGAATAATCATGCCGGTGGGGTCTTTAATCGTATCTGAAACCGACATTTCAAAGTTTTGACCTGTAATATTTCCCCGGTCTCCGACCTGTCCGCCGGATTCGCCGTAAAAAGGCGTTTTTTCCGTTACGCTTTCAACATCGCTGCCCGCGCCGGCTTCCGAAACTTCTTTACCGTCTGATACCAGCACAAGGACTTTTGAATCGCATGAAACAGCATCATAGCCTGTAAACACAGGTTTAATGCCCTGCGCGGAAAGATTTTTGTACGCGTCGCTGATTTTGGAAAAAGCAACGGTGGTTCGGGACTGTTCCCGCTGGCGTTCCATGTTTTCATTGAAGCCCTCCATGTCCAGCGCGATATGCCTGTCACGCACCACATCTCTTATCACATCCACCGGAAATCCGTAAGTGTCATAGAGCTTGAAAATCACCTGCC
>DZCT01000059.1 GCA_022736535.1 Desulfatirhabdium butyrativorans
TTTCCAACCGAATCCCTTTGTTTTTTCAACCATAAGCCTTTCTCCGTTTGTTTGAATTGAGAAGTGAGAAGTGAGAAGTGAGAATTGAGAAGTGTTCAATTCTCAATTCACACTTCTCAATTCTCAATTATTTTTCATGTTAATTATTCAAAAAGCCCTGCGTTGTCAAGTTATTTTCATCAACGTGTCGGTCTCTCATATTGAAAATTGCAGTATTGACGCATATTTTCACGGGTTTTCAGAGAGTTTTAAAAAAAACTGAGTTTTTTAAAAAAACTCAGTTTTTTCACAGGATGCCGAAACTCAGTTTCTTTTTTCAAAAGCATTGCCGTTTATTTCAGATATGTGAAGATAAATCAATGGGGTAAAGGGAGTATTTTCAGCAGAGCAGGGCGGGCAGCCTGCCTGCCCTGCACAATTAGCGGAAATTTAATATGCGGGATTATCTTGACTTTACGAAAATCTGTCAGTAGAAACACGGGGACAGGTTGCGGGTTACACGAAAATTTCATAGAGACGCACGGCCGTGCGTCTCTACTTTCAAGAGGGAAAAAATGAACGAAGCGCATCTCATTAAAATTGCTGAGGAATTAAGCATAAATGTCTTTCAGGTTCAGGCAGTCGCCCTGCTTTTGGAAGAGGGGGCAACCGTTCCTTTTATTGCCCGATACCGGAAAGAAGCCACCGGAAGTTTGGATGAAGTCGCAGTCACATCCATACGGGACCGCCTGAAACAATTGGAAGAATTGGACGCCAGAAAAGAAGCGGTCTTAAAATCCCTTGAAGAACACGGTCATCTGACAGACGAATTGAAAGAAAAAGTGCTGGGGGCTGAAAGTCTGGCGGTTCTGGAAGATATTTATCTGCCCTACAAACCCAAACGCCGCACAAAGGCTTCAATTGCCAAAGAAAAAGGGCTTGAACCCCTTGCGCTTGCGATTTTTGAGCAGAGCGGCGCGGACCCGGCAGCCGCGGCCGCCGCTTTTGTTGATGCGGAAAAAGGCGTGGCAGATGCAGAAGATGCGCTCTCCGGCGCAAGGGATATTATTGCGGAAATGGTGAATGAAAACGAGCAGGCGCGGGCGGAACTCCGTCTTATGTTTGCCGCAAAATCCACATTCAGAACTTCGGTGGCTGCCGGCAAAGAGATTGAAGGTGCAAAATATAAAGATTATTTTGAATGGGAAGAATCTGTCGTTGCCGCGCCGTCTCATCGGATTCTGGCAATGCGGCGGGGCGAAAAAGAGGATATTCTCAATCTGAGCCTCGCGCCCCCGGAAGAAAACGCGCTTGAAATCCTCAGACGCCTGTTTGTGAAAGGCGAGGGGCCCGATTCAATACTGGTGGAAGCCGCGGTTGCTGACAGCTACAAACGCCTGCTTTCCCGTTCCATGGAAACAGAAATCCGGCTTGCCACAAAAGAAAGGGCGGACGCGGAAGCCATCCGGGTCTTTGCTGAAAATCTGCGGGAACTGCTGCTGTCGCCGCCGCTGGGTCCCAAACGCGTGATGGGCTTTGACCCCGGATTCAGAACCGGCTGCAAAATCGTGTGTCTTGACCCGCAGGGAAAACTCCTTCACCATGACACCATGTATCTGCATCAGCCTGAAAAAGCTGCGGAATTGGTCATCAAACTTGCCCGCTCATTCGAGATTGAGGCGATTGCCGTGGGAAACGGCACCGCGGGCAGGGAAACCGAAGCCTTTGTCCGGGGTATTCTTCAGAAAGCCGACGGCAATCTGAAAAAGATTCAGGTGCTGATGGTCAATGAAAGCGGCGCGTCCGTGTATTCGGCTTCGGAAGTTGCGCGGGAAGAATTTCCCGACCTTGATCTTACGGTTCGAGGTTCGATTTCCATCGGCAGACGGCTGATGGATCCGCTGGCGGAATTGGTCAAAATTGATCCCAAATCCATCGGCGTGGGGCAGTATCAGCATGATGTGGATCAGACCGCGCTGAAGCAGTCTTTGGATGATGTGGTCGTCAGTTGCGTGAACAAAGTGGGCGTGGACGTGAACACTGCCAGCGCGCAACTGCTGACCTATATTTCAGGTCTGGGACCGCAGTTGGCGAAAAATATCGTGGCGCATCGCGATGAAAACGGTCCTTTTACGTCGAGAAAAGAACTCCGAAATGTCCGGCGTCTGGGTCCCAAGGCATTTGAGCAGTGCGCGGGATTTTTACGCATACGGAACGGCGAAAATCCCTTAGATTCAAGCGCGGTGCATCCTGAGAGTTATCATATCGTGGATGCCATGTCCCGTGATCTTGACTGTACGGTTTCAGATTTGATGAAACAGGCGGAAATCCGAAAGAAAATTGATATTTTAAAATATGTTACGGACAAGGTGGGCGTTCCCACGCTGAACGATATTCTGGAAGAACTTGCAAAACCCGGACGGGATCCGAGAGAAAAATTTGAGGCGTTTTCTTTTGCAGAAGGAATTGAAAAGATAGAAGATTTGACGCCGGGGATGAAACTGCCGGGCATTGTCACCAATGTGACGGCATTCGGCGCGTTTGTTGACATCGGGGTTCACCAGGACGGGCTGGTGCATATCAGCGAGCTTTCGGACAGTTTTGTGAAAGACCCTTCGGATGTGGTGAAAGTGCAACAGAAAGTCAGGGTTACGGTGATGGATGTGGATGTGGCGCGCAAACGGATTTCGCTTTCCATGAAGACAAATCCCGGGGCGGCAAAGCAGTCCTCCGGTGGGCAGCAAGCTGCCCACCCTACGGTTAATAAAAAAATGACCGCGCCGAAAGGCAAATCCGATTCGCCGCAGAAAAAAGATAAAGATAAAAACAGACCGTTTAACAATCCCTTTGCGGATATTTTCGGGAAAAAGTGAACAGTTTTGTTGGGGTTCGCAGGCTCACCCCAACCTACCGCTTCGGTGTAGGTTGGGGTGAGGCACGAACCCCAACATCCCGCTCCGAGCCTTGAGCGGTCGGCATTTCATAAATATTTGAAAGTGAATCGCTATTACATGAGGAAAACATGCGTGCAGTGGTACAGCGGGTAAAAGAAAGTTCGGTTTCTGTAAACAATGAGACCATCGGAAAAATCGGCAGAGGGCTTTTGGTGCTTCTCGGCGTGGCAAAAGAAGACACGCCCGCAGATGCCGATTATCTTGCGGATAAAATAGTAAATCTGCGAATTTTTGAAGATGAAAACGGCAAAATGAATCAGTCATTGCTGGAAACACGCGGGGAAATGCTCGTCGTGTCGCAGTTCACGCTCCTCGGCGACTGCCGCAAAGGGCGCAGACCTTCGTTCATAAATGCCGCGGACCCGGAAAAAGGCAATTTACTTTATGAATATTTTGTCAGACAGTGCGAACAGAAAGGCATTGCCGTTCAGACGGGTCAGTTCCGTGCGATGATGGAGGTCTTTCTTGTCAATGACGGTCCTGTGACGCTGATTGCGGAGAGTTGAAAAGGGGGTTTCGGGGTGAGGGGTTCGAGGTTCGGGGTGATAGGCAACCCCCTGACCTCTGACCTCTGACCTCTGACCTCCGACCCCCTTGTCGTCATTTCGAGCGAGGCGGGAAATCTGATACCGAACAGCAATTCAGCATAACTCATACAATCCTAACCTTTTCCTAATATTCTCCTAATGATTTTAAATTAGAGAATACCGAATCGCTATTGAAAGTATTCAGATAAATTTAACAGGGATATACAGGATAACTGTTCTGAAATCCTGTATATCCCTGTCAATTTCCGGCAGCGAATCGGTATTACAAAATATCTTTTGAAAGCAGAAAGGAGTTTCCGAGTGAAATCCAAAAGAAATGTATTATTTATATGTGTTCACAACAGCGGCAGAAGTCTTATGGCAGAAGCTTTTCTCAATCTTCTTGCAGGCGACAGATTTTATGCCGAAAGTGCGGGCTTCAAACCCACGGCGGTATATCCGCCGGTGATTGAAGTCATGCGGGAAGAGGGAATTGATCTGAGCGGCAAAAAGACAAAAAATGTGTTTGAATTTTACAAACAGGGCAGACTCTATGATTTTGTCATTACGGTCTGCGATGAATCTGCTGAAAATCAATGTCCTGTTTTTCCGGGCATTGTCAAAAGGCTGAACTGGCCCTTTCCGGACCCTGAAAAAGCTGCCGGAACACCGGAGGAAAAACTGGCGGAGATTCGTAAGACTCGGGACAGCATCAAAGCCCAAATCAAAGAGTGGCTCAAGGAATTTCAGGACTGATATGCGTGTATGGGATATAGACGCGGGCTTTCTCAACGACAGAAGCCTGCTCGGAGAACATCTGGAAATACACGGTCTTGTCTCTGTCATCATCAACCGAAAGACCGGATATTCAAGACATCCTGAAACGCTCCGATGGAAATCGTTTACAGACGCGCTGATGCTACGGCATGAACTTCTGGTCGCGGAAATGACGCTGAGGGGTTTCAGGCACAGGAGTCCCCTTGAGACATTTCCGTCCCTGAGCCGCACGCGTGAGCACGCGGATTTGCTGAATTTCAGTTGGCCCTCCGACTATATTGATTTGCCTCATCAACAATATGAAATCCTCAGACATAAGTATGCCGACAAAAAACCGGGGCGCATTCCTTTGCCCCGAAATGTTCAGGAGCTATGGGCAAGGCATAAATATTCTGTAATGGCAAGAAGCTATAATGCCTATAAAAAATACGGAAAAAGCGTTGCCCGCAAAGAAATCGGTTTTGAACAGTTGTCTTATGAGATGACGGCATATCTGAGAACGCCGCCTTCAGCGCCTTCGCTCAGAAACGCGGTTTCCCATCTCTGGGGCTACGTCTCCGAATTTTCCGATGTTCGCTTATCTGAATCCGATGTCGGCTCAATGTCTCTGCTGAAAGAGATACAAAAACAATCTTTACATCACAATGTCAGTTATTTGGTTTTCTCAACCGCTTTGGGAGAATTGTCGTTCTGGTGTGAAAAAAACTGACTCCATGCCTCGCGCTTTCCTGAAACCTAACCCCCCGCCGGGGGTTAGGTTGCCGCCTCTGAACTGTCATTTGCGCTTGTGCTGATAAAAATATGACAATATTCAGCATAGACGCTTGACCTGAGAGCCGTTATATATTATATATATAAGAATATATAAGCATAGTAAATCTAACTTTCAGAAAAAGGGCGCGCAATGATGTCAGAGAGGAGTTACAAGAACGATATGAGCATAGACGAGCGGGTGATGATGGCAATTGTGAGGGCTGCCGAACGCTTCAAAAAGGAAGCCTCGGTTGTATTGAAGGATTATGAACTGACATTCCCTCAATACAATGTACTCAGGGTTCTGGACGCGTCAAAAAACGGACAGAATACCATGAAGAATATCAACAAAATCATGCTGGTTTCAGGCGCCAACATGACCGGTATTACCAAGCGTTTGGAAAAAGTCGGATTTATCAACAGAAAGAGCGTGCCGGAAGATGACCGCTTAAAATGCTTGGAAATCACGGAAAAAGGAAGAGCCGCGGTGAAAGCGATTTCAGACAGAAAGGAAAGTATAGTCAAAAAATATCTGCTGAAATATTCCGAGGAGCAGAAAGCCCAACTGCTGGCGATCCTGAGAGAAATCCTGAAGGCAAAAATTTAGGCAGAGAAACGCTGCAACGTCTCCCTGCCTGTGTGAGATATGAACACTGCCGCGCTCCCACTTCTCACTTCTCACTTACTGCCGCTGTCCGGCGGCGGAACAATCAGAACGGGAATTTTTGTCTGTTGCAGAATGCTTTTTGCAACTTTTCCTACTGATGTCCTGCCGAGCAGTGCTTTGTGCGATCCCATGACAATCATATCGCAATGCGTGTCAGCAGCCGCGTTCAGTATTTCTTCGACAATATTTCCCTCTTTCACGATGATCTCGTTTGTCTCAAAAGCGTCGTTGCCGTTATTTTCGCCGGTGAAATCTGAAAAGCTTGCCAATGCCCTGCGAACAATGTCATAGTCTTTCCGCTTGGCGATGATAATATCTCTGGCTGTTGTTTTATGTCCTTCCTGCATCAGCTCCCATTTCTCTTTGCCGAAAAGATTTGCCAACTGCTGTTCCATGCTGCTGAGGGATGTTTCCATGATGTGAAGCATGACAATAGCCGCCCGATGAGCGGTTGCCAGTGACGCGGCATAGTAGAAGGCGTATCGCGAGTTTTCGCTGAGGTCGGTTGCAAACAGAATCTTTTTAATGACAGGTACCATGATGGTGAATACTCCTTTGTTTTATATTCTCGTTGGGAATACGGCGTTTGACTTCGCTCACGCCGAAGTTTCATGCTCCGGAGTGCTGAAATGAAATTTTAGCAACTATATAAGTGCTAAAATTCGCTACGCTCCGCTTTTATAAGATGACGCACTCCGGATGCTTCCGGAGTGCTAAAATGAAATTTTAGCAACTATATAAGTGCTAAAATTCGCTGCGCTCCGCTTTTATAAGATGACGCACTCCGGACGTTCCCACGCGGAGCGTGGGAACGAGAAGCTTGCTCGTAGAGCGGGTTTGAAACCCGCTTACTTTTTAACCGGGTCCCAGAAGCATATTGGGGATCACGGTGGAAAGCCAAGGCACAAAGGCTATGACAAAGAGCGCCACGATGTAAATAAGCAAGGGCGCGTAGATGGCTCTGGTGACTTTGACAAAATCTAAGCGGGTAATTGCCTGCGCGGTGTAAAGCAGCAGCCCCAGCGGCGGCGTGATATATCCGATGCCGAGCCCCACGGTGAAAATAAGGCAGTAGTGAATGGGGTCTATGCCCAGATGATTGGCAATAGGCATCATAATAGGCACTAAAATCATGATAGCCCCGATCTGATCCATAAAAGTGCCGATGATCAGCAGCACCACGCAGGTGAACGCGAGATATACCGAGGCGTTGGGGATATAAGTCATCGAGATTTCCAGCATCTTCTGGGGAATCTGCCGGAGAATGATATATTCGGAAATAACGCCTGCCCCGGAAACCGTAATCACCAATGCCCCGCTGATGACGCCAGATGAAATCATGAGTTCTTTCAAATCCTTCAAACTCACTGATCTGTAGATAAGCATCTCGACAACGAGAAT
This sequence comes from Desulfatirhabdium butyrativorans, assembly GCA_022736535.1. Taxonomy (GTDB): domain Bacteria; phylum Desulfobacterota; class Desulfobacteria; order Desulfobacterales; family JAIFKL01; genus JAIFKL01. The sequence continues at coordinate 7,059 of DZCT01000059.1, forward strand.
CAGCACACAGGAGACAACCGAGGCTTCGGTGATGGTGAACGCGCCGGAGTAAATGCCGCCGAAAAGCACTGCAATGATGAAAACCGCGAAAAAGGCATTTTTGCCCGCGATGCACAGTCCTTTGAAATCAAAGCGTTCAAGGGTTTCTTTGCCCAGTCCTTTGCGTCGGGATTCCCACCATGCGTATAAAGAAAGCAGGATCATAATCAGCAGCCCCGGCAGATAGCCTGCCGCAAAGAGCCGCACCACGGATTCGCCTGCCGTGAGCGCGCAGACAATCATGATGATGCTGGGAGGAATGATGATCCCCAAGATCGCGGCAGCCGTGACCAAGCCTACGGAAAAGTCTTTGGGATATTTATATTTGTCCATGTGGGGAAACATGACGCCCCCGATAGTGACCACTGTGGAAATCGCAGAGCCGCTTATTGCGCCGAATACGCCTGAAGAGACAACGGCTGTGATACCCAATCCTCCGGGCAGCCATGAGACAAACTTCCATGCGAGCTGTACCAGACGCGTTGCGGACTGTCCCCGCACCATGACCGCGCCCATCAGGATGAAAAACGGAATACTGAGCAGAGAGAAATTGTCAAGTTTTTTCAGCATGGTCTGCGCCACAAAGGTGAGGTCCATGCCGGTGAAAATCCACAAACCCAAGACGCCGGTGAGGTAGAGGCAGATATAGATGGGGATACGCAGGAGCAGCAAGCCGAACAGAATGAAAAGAATAATGATTGATTCCATTGTGTTTTATAGCCCTTTCTGACGGTGTTCTCTGATGACTTGCCAAAGACAGTCCGCAGAGCGGATGCCCATGATGAGTCCGAAAAAAGGAAGCATGGCGGCGATAATGCTCATGGGGATGAGCAGAATCGGCGTGACCGTTTCCATATCGCTCTCAATCAGCACGAATTTCCAGCCTGAATAGACAAAGGTGATGCAGACGCCCAATCGGACAATATGCAGCAGCAGGTCTAATTGAAAACGCTGCCGGGGGAGCATTCCGTAGAGCGCATCCACTTTGAGTTCCATACCGTCTTTGACAGATGCGCTTGCGCCCAGAAAGGTCATGAACATAAAGAGATAAGTCGTCAGTTCGTCGGGCCATGTCAGAGGGCGGAAAAGATAACGGGTGATGATGCTGAGGGACAGCGCGGCGAGACTGAAAGAAAAACAGATCAGAATCCCCCACTTTTCCAACCGGTCCAAAGCCGTGATAATAGCCTTCATAAGAACTCCCTTTGGAATTGAGAATTGAGAATTGAGAATTGAGAATTGAGAAATAAAAAGATTTCTCGCTACGCTCGAAATGACAAGTTCAATTCTCAATTCTCAATTTTCTCAATTCTCTCATTTCTCAATCGCAGCGTTGAAAGCCTTGATCTTATCCATCCAGTCCTTGCCGATTTCGGGTTCAAATTTTTCCCATACGGTCATCTGAGCCGTCTTGAACTTTGCTATTTCTTCCGGAGCAAGATCAATCACTGTAACGCCTTTTTCCTTCAATGCCGCATCAGCCTCATCGGTCAGTTTCATACTTGCCTGACGGGCTTTGGCGAGATTTGCGGATATAATTTCGGACAGGGCGTTCCGGGTGTCGGCATCCAAGCTGTTCCACCATTTCTCGTTGACCATGAAGAAGAACAGACCCAGCATGTGACGGGTATGCGTGAAGTATTTGCAGACATCTGCCAGACGCATACGGGCAACATTTTCGGTCTGATCCGTGCCGTCCACCACGCCCTGTTTGAGCGCGGGAAAAACATCGCCCCATGCCATCCCCATCGCGTTCCAGAAAGCCAGCGGATAGCGGGCTTGAGTGGTGCGCATTTTCATGGGTTTCAGCTCGTCCAGCGTCTTGAAAGGTTTGGTGGCGACAATGCCGTAAACGCCGAAATAAGCCATGTCAAGGACAAGAATGCCCTTGTCTTTGAGACTGCTGAAGAGTTCGTTTCTGAGTTCCTGATTTTTCAGAAAACCTTCCCACTTGGCGTAGGAATCCATACAATAGGCAAGCGTGCCGATGCCGAATTTGGAATTGAGTTCCGGCGCGTAGTTGCCGGTGCAATAAGCAGCCTGAAGCGCGCCCATGCGGACTTTTTTCACGATTTCGATTTCATTGCCCATCTGTCCCGAGTGAAAATACGTTGCCGCAACTTTGTCTTTCAGTTTTTCATTCACTTCTTTTTCAATCCACACGCCGGATTCGGGTCCGGGTTCGATGGGGTTGATGAAGTGAGCGAACTTAAATTCCGCGGGTCCCGCGTGTACTGTGACAGCGGCGGCCATGCAGAAAACCATCAACGATACAAAAACTGCCAATGCCTTGTTCATGTTTTCTCCTTTTGTTTTTGTTGGTTAATTATATACGAACTGTTTCTCGCAAAGATCGCAGAGGGCGCAAAGAAAAAACTTTTAAATCTTAATTTGTTACTTTGCGCTCTTTGCGTCCTTTGCGAGAGACATTTATTTCTCGCAAAGATCGCAGAGGGCGCAAAGAAAAACCTTTAAATCTTAATTTGTTAATTTGTTAATTTGTTACTTTGCGCCTTTGCGAGAAACATTTTTATTTGCGAGAAACATCAAACCTTGCGCTCCTGATGCTTCCAGTAGTTATCCCGCAACACCCGCTTCAATATCTTGCCTGTGGGGCTTTTGGGCAAAGCATCATGAAACTCCACCGAAGCGGGCTTTTTGTAACTCGCCAGATTTTCTTTGCAAAATGCAATCAGCTCATCGGAGGCAACCGTCTTTCCTTCCTTCAGCACCACTATTGCCTTGACCGACTCGCCCCAGTGAGCATCAGGAACGCCGATAACCGTTGCTTCCAGCACAGCAGGATGCGTGTAGAGAACTTCTTCCACCTCGCGGGGGTAGATGTTTTTACCGCCGCTGATAATCGTGTCGTTTTTGCGATCCACGATATAGATAAAACCATCCGCATCTTTCTTGGCAAAATCGCCGGTGTGAAGCCAGCCGCCTTTCATCAGCTTTGCTGTTTCTTCGGGCAGTTGCCAGTATCCGGCAGTCATTGACTCCCCGCGAACCGTGAGTTCCCCGACTTCGCCTTGCGCCACTTCCTTGTCGTCTTCATCCACAAGACGCGACTCGAAATGCAGGGCAATCCGTCCGCAGGAAAGCAGCCGCTGGTGATCGGCTTCGGTTTCGGTGCGGTGTTCGGAGGGCGGCAGCACGGTCGTCATGGGACCCGTCTCGGTCTGTCCGAAAAACTGCATGAAGCCGCTGTTCTTAAAGCGCAGCATTGCCTGTTTGAGCAGACTCGCCGGCATGGGCGCAGCCGCGTAAAGAATCAGCCGCAACGCGCTCAGGTCGTAGTCTTCGATGGATTTCTCCTGAAGCAGCGTGCTGATCATGGTGGGAACAAACTGACACACGGTGATGCGATGCCGGGCAAGCAGTTCCAGCACTTCTTTTGCTCTGAAACTCCCTGCCTGCCGGATGACAATGGTATTGCCCCGGAGAATGTGACAGAAACGGTCTTCCAGCGTCACATGATAGAATGGAAAGAGCAACAGCACCCGGTCATCCGGCTGAAGCGAAAGCTCGACCGCAGCCGCATGGGCGTTGAGGTAGTTGTGACGGTGGGTCCGCATCGCGCCTTTGGGCTTTCCGGTCGTGCCGGAAGTCAGAAAGATGCTCATCAGATCATCGTCTTTTACGTCCGCATCCGGCTCATCTTCGCTTTGTCCTTCAAACAGGGCTTCATAATTTTTATGATGAGAAGAACTGACAGAACCGATGCAGACGCCGGTTTCCAAGGAACTGACCTCTCCCATCACCTTTTCTACTTTGTCGGCAAACTCCGCCTCGAAGAAGATGAATCGGGGCTGAATATATTCAAAATCCCGCTTGAGTTCATGCTCGCGCAGCAGGTTGTTGAACGGTACCATCACCCCGCCGATTTTGACAAGCGCGAGGTAAATTTCATAATACTCGATGCAGTTATGAGTAAGAACCGCCACCCGGTCTCCCTTTTTGAGAGACAAGCCCAGCATTGCGTGCGCCAGACGGCTGACCCGGCGATTCAGTTCAGCGTAGGTGAGAGATTTTTCTCCCATCATCAGGGCTGTCTTGTCGGGCATCCGGTGAGCGGTCATTCTCAGCATATCTTTCATTGCCATGAATTATTTCATCTCCTGAGATATTGTTGATAAGGTTGAGACATATTCTCGTTCCCACGCTCTGCGTGGGAATGCAGCCCGGACGCTCCGCGTCCGCATCAGGACTGTATCCGGAGTGCTGAAATGAAATTTTAGCACTGATTACTTGCTAAAATTCGCTCCGCTCCGCTTTTATAAGATGACGCACTCCGGACGGACGTTCCCACGCAGAGCGTAGGAACGGGAAAGTCCCTCTTTTTAGCGGTGTTCAGCCTTATCAACCTTCTATTTTACTGACGCTTCCCTGCCAGTATCTTTTCCGGCGTGATGGGAAGGTCTTTGCATCGGTATCCTGTTGCATGATGCACCGCAGCCGCAATCGCCGGCGCGGTGGGAATGGCAAGCCCCTCGCCCGCTTCTTTGGCGCCCATGGGACCTTCCGGCTCGTAAGTGTGGATATGCGCGACCTCGCTGGGCGGCACATCCATGGCGTTGGGCATTTTGTAGTCAAGGAAATTGGGGTTCAGCGTTTTTCCGCCCTGCATCACAAACTGCTCTGACAACGCATAGCCAAGCCCCATCTGAATAGAACCTTCAAGCTGGCCTTCCACCGCCATCTGATTGATGACCGTGCCGCAGTCATGGGCAGTCCAGAATTTCTTGACTTTGACAAATCCGGTGTCCGGATCCACGTCAACCTCGGCAATCTGCGCGCCGAAGCTGAAAGCGGGCGTCACCAAGCCCTTGTCTCTGGGCGTGTAATAGCCCCGCTCCACAATCGGTTCGCCGCGGTTGGCTTTCTGCACGAGCGCAACCGCGTCTCCGAAAGAAATTCCCCGTTCCGGTCTGCCCTTGGGAAAGACCTTGCCGTCTTTGCAGTCCAACTCATGAATCACGTTCAGATTCTGCTTTGCGGAGACCGCGCCGAAAAGTTTGGCTTTGATTTTCTTTGCTGCCTGAACCACCGCGTTTCCGTTCATCATCGTGAGCCGGCTTCCCCACGCGCCCAAATCCGCCTGCGGGGTGACAGCAGTATCTGCCGACGTGATGCGGATGTCTTCCATTTTAAGCCCCAGTTCTTCAGCGAGAATCTGCTTCAACACCGTGTCGCAGCCCTGTCCGATGTCCGCGGCCATGGTCAGCAGATGAGCGGTGCCGTCGGTAAAAACTCTGACTTCCGCAGCGGAAAAAGGATACTGCGTGTTGAACCAGTTGAACACGCCGCCGGAGATAAAACTGTAACATCCGATGCCGATGCCCTGCCCCGGTTTCGGCGATCTGCGTTTTTCTTTCCAGCCGCTCATCTCTGCTGCTTTCTGAAGCGCCTCGATAAAACCGCAGCTTGAAATCGTCGCCACATCCGGAATTTTGTCTCCTGTGACCTGAGCATTTTTAATTCTCAACTCAATGGGATCAATGCCCAATTCCTCGGCGGCAATATTCATCTGGGTTTCTGTGGCAAAAAGCGACTGGGGCGCGCCGAATCCCCGCATCGCGCTCGCGGGCGGTTTGTTGGTGTAAACATGCTGACCCAGAAAGCGGTAGTTCGGGTAACGGTAAAGCATCGCGCCGAAGGTGCCGCAGAGAAAGGTCGCGGTGGGTCCCATGGCATTGTATCCGCCGCCGTCCAGATAAATCTTCAGGTCTTTTCCGGTCAGGGTTCCGTCTTTTTTGAACCCGACTTTGGAGTAAAGCTTCATGCCGTGTCTGCGTCTGCCCGCGAGAAATTCTTCCTCACGGGTGAGCGTGAATTTGACAGGCCTGCCTGTTTTCTTTGCAATAAACGCCGCGCAAAATTCCCATGTCCGCAGTTCCATTTTGCCGCCGAAACCGCCGCCGACAAAGGGTTTGATCACCCGTATGTCGTTTTCCCGCATGTTCATGGTCGAAGCCAGAAGGCACTGAATAATATAAGGCACCTGCGTGGAAGTCCACAGCGTGATTCTGCCGTCCAGATCGCACTGCGCCACAGCCGCGCAAGGCTCCAGATACGCGGGACTCACCGCATGAACCGTGAAAATGTCTTCCCGGACATAATCAGATTCCGCAAAAGCTTTGTCTATATCTCCGTAGTGAATCTTGCGGTTGACGCTGATATTGCTCGGGCAGTAGTCATGAAGCACCGGCGCACCTTCTTTTATCGAAGAATCTATATCAAAAACACCCGGAAGTTCTTCATAATCCACTTTGATGAGACCGAGGGCTTCTTCCGCGGTATCTGCGTCCACTGCTGCCACAGCCGCGACTTCATCGCCGATAAAACGCACCTTGTCAATCGCCAGCGGATATTCATCCTGCGTATCGGGAAACAGACGCCAGTTGCCGTATTTGATTTTCGGCGTGTCCTCTCCGACAATCACGCATTTGACGCCCGGCAGAGCGGCGGCACGGGTCGTGTCTATATGCAGTATCCGGGCATGGGGAAAAGGACTCCTCAATATTTTGCCGTGAAGCATTCCCGGCAGCTTGATGTCGTCTGTGTAAACCGCCGTTCCTGTCGCTTTGGCGCGCCCGTCGTTTCTTGGGACGCTTTGACCTACAATACTGAAATCTTTCATCATAGCGTATCCTTTTAAAGAAACTAAGTTTTTTAAAAAAACTTAGTTTCTGAATTATTCTGATGCCCGTGTGTAAGCTTGCGAAAGCACGCGGCGCGTCAGGACAGCCACCATTTTTTCCCGATAGCCCGCACTTGCTCTGACATCTGCAATGGGCTTTACTTCCCCTGCCGCCTGATTGCCTGCCTGCTCAATGACTGCCTCGGTGAGTTCTTTCCCCCGGGCAATTGCCTCTGTTTTCAAAGCGCGGACCGGCGTGGGACCGCAGGAACTGATAAATATCCGAACTTCCTCACATGCTTTTCCCTTTAAGACAATCATTGCCGCTACGCCCACAGCAGTACAGTCAAGCTGTCCCCGTGCGGAAAGACTGATATAAGCGGTTCCGGTATGAGGCGCAAGTTTCGGCGCATGAACAGCCGTAACGATTTCAGCAGGCTGCAAAGCTGTGATGCCGGGTCCTTTGAAGAACTGTTCCAGCGGCATTCTGCGCTGTCCGCCGGGTCCGTGAATCTCAACTTCCGCGTTCATGGCAAGAAGCGTGGGCGCATTGTCCGCGGCGGGCGAGGCGTTGCAAAGATTTCCGATCACAGTTCCCATATTCCGCACCTGCGCATTGGCGGTGCCGCGTGCGGCTTGGGCAACGGTGGGATAATATTTTAGAATATCAGGATGAAGCGCTACATCCGCCAGCAGAGCCGTCGCGCCGATGCTCAGACCTTTGTTTTCGTCAACAGTGATAGTATTCAATCCTTTGATGCTTTTGACTGAGATAACATCTTGGAGTTTCAGACCGGCGTGACGCATTTTAATGAGCAGATCGGTTCCGCCTGCCATCAGACGGGCGCCCGGTTTTGCCTGCATCAGCGCAATCGCCTGTGCCACCGTTTCGGGCGCATGGTAGTCAAAATGTGAAAGTCTCATGATGTTTTCCTTTCCGAAGCTTCTTTCATCTTCTGCCCGGCAACTCCGACCGCTTCAATAATTTTCTTATAGCCCGTACAGCGGCAGAGATTTCCTGCCAACGCCTCTCTGATTTCGTAATCGCTGGGTGTGGGATTATTTTTGAGCAGATTCAGGGCAGCCATTTCCATGCCCGGCGTGCAGAATCCGCACTGAATCGCTCCTTTTTCGACAAAAGACTCCTGAATGGGATGCAATGTCTCACCGGAAGGCGCAAGCCCCTCAATTGTCATAATTTCTTTGCCCTGCATCTCTATCGCGAGCGTCAGACAGGAACTGACAGCCCTGCCGTCCACCATTACGGTACATGCGCCGCAATCTCCGGAGCCGCAGCCGAATTTGACGCCTGTTAAATTTATCTCTTCCCGAAGCACCTCATTCAGCGTCTGCCATGGATAAACAGCAACCGTATAAGGTTCTCCGTTGACATTGAGTACAATGACTTGTTTCATGTTTTTCTCCCAAGGGGTCAGAGGTACGGGGTTTGAGGTTCGAGGCATCCCCCCTGACCCCTAACCTCTTACCCCTCACCTTCTTTTCAATACCGCCCCAGTATTTTTTTTGCGATGATGACTTTTTCGACTTCTTTGCTGCCTTCAAAAATTTCCAAGACTTTGGCGTTTCTCCAGTAATGGGCAACGTCGTATTCTTCCAGAATGCCGTATCCGCCGTGCAGTTGAATTGCCTCGTCCGCGACCTGAACCGCGACTTCGGCGCAATACCATTTTGCCATTGAACTAAGCGCGGGATCCGGCGTTCCCGCATCTAACAATGAAGCGGCGCGGTAGCAAAGAGACCTTGCGGCTTCGGTTTTGGTTGCCATCTCTGCGATTTTACCCTGCACCAATTGCAGGTCTGCCAGCGGTTTTCCGAACTGCGAGCGTTTGCGGACATGACCGAGGGCTTTGTCAAGCGCGCCCTGTGCTGTCCCCACGCCCAGCGCGGAAACCTGCACACGGGAACGGTTGAAAAACTCCATGATATTGTAAAAGCCCTGCCCTGCTTTGCCTAAGAGATTTTCTTTCGACACTCGGACATTTTTCAATACAACATCGCCTGTGTTCGATGCTCTTAAAGAAAGCTTGCCGTGATAGGCTGTGGCAGAGTATCCGGGGCGGTCTGTCTCGACAATGATCGTGCTGAAACGCTGATGTTTCTTGGGATTATCCGGGTCCGTAACGCACAGCACCACCAGAAAATCCGCCAAGTTGGCGTTGGTGATAAACACTTTGCTCCCGTTTATCACATAAGCATCTTTATCCAAAACGGCAGTGGTTGACACAGATGAGACATCGCTGCCCGCGTCCGGCTCTGTGATTGCCATGCCCATTCTCATGCTTCCGCCGCAGATCGGAGGGAGATATTTTGTTTTCTGATCTTCCGAGCCGATCATCTGAATGAGCTGTGTTCCGAAAAAGGTTGATTCAATGGCATGGGCAATTCCCAAATCCACCCGGGCGAACTCCTCGACAATCACACACTGGTCTAAATAGCCCATGCCCATTCCGTCATATTTTTCTTCTACGAATACGGCGAGGAATCCCAGTTCCGCGGCTTTTTTCCAGAGACGGTCATCGAATGTCTCTTTTGCGTCTAACTCACGGGCGACTTTCCTGAATTCTCCTTCGGCAAATTCCCTTACCGCTTTACGGATTTTGACCTGTTCCGGGGTCAGTGAATACATAGATACAATCCTTGCTGTGACTTTCTCTCGTTCCCACGCTCCGCGTGGGAATGCAGCGCGGACGCTCCGCGTATTGTCATTTCGACGAACGAAGTGAGGAGAAATCTTTATGTTCAACGAGAAGATTTCTCGCTCCGCTCGAAATGACAGGAATAATAAAGGTTCCCACGCTCCGCGTGGGAATGCAGCGCGGACGCTCCGCGTATTGTCATTTCG
>DZCT01000492.1 GCA_022736535.1 Desulfatirhabdium butyrativorans
CTGAATTGATGAGCAGAATCGCGGAAGCTTCGCTTCCGTAAAGCGCTGCCGGAAAAAAGAAGAAAAAACAGAAAACACAGGCTGATTTAAAAGTATTATTCATTTACACCCTCCAATTTGGATCTGTCATAAGCGTCAACTTCATTCCAACCGTCCAGATCAAGCATTTTTATTTTGTCCTTTCCGTTCGGATTCTCGGACATATTTTTAACAACACTTAACAGCTTTGCACTGTCATCTGCAAAACCTTCGGGCATTGCCAGCACCAGCAGTAAAGACGGCGCGCCCTGAGCCAGAGTTTTCATTTCTTTGTAAAGTACAGGGTTTATTCCTTTCAGGCTGTCTAAGGAATTTTCGCTTGTCAGGGCAGACCGGGACATTCCGAATCCCACGGACATCAGCGCGTCAATATCTTTGGGAACGGTCAGAATTTTTGCCGTATCCGCGTCCGGTTGTGAATGAAACATTTCTTTGAGCGTGTTGCGGGTATGCGGGACGCTGCTGGCAGATGCAATCGCCCCTTTTTTTACCGTTTCGAGGGTTGCCGCCGCGCCTTTTGCCACCAAAACTCTTTTGTGATCTTTTTTCCCGTTCCGCACACCGACCAGCAGAGGGTGCAGACCGTATTCTCTGTATATGTTTCTGTAATGCCAGCTTGAGAGCATCAGAAAGCAGTCTTTTTTGCCCCTGATATGTGCTTCGAAGGTGTCTCTGTCATTGAAAGGCTGAAATTCATAAAGACCGAAACCGGAAAGGTATTTGTCAAATTCCATTTTCAATGATTTGAAGTTGTTGATATTTGTCTCGGAACTGTAAAAAAATATCGTGATTTTTTCCGCGCCGGCCGCGGCACTGAGGGCTGCTGTGAAAATCACGCTGAAAAACACAAACAGCAGCCATATCCGTTTATAGAAAAGGATTGAACGGACAGCTTGAAATTTTATATCGTTTTTCCGCATAGAGGACTCCCCTGATTTCGGCGTTTGAGTGTTCATGTCCATCTTCAGTCTTATTTTATATCTCATATAAAACAGGATAAATCAATAGGCGAAAAAGGATTCTGCGGAGAAATTTTTTATTATATTTAGAAAATGTTGTCAATATTTAGGAAATATTTATTGGTTATTTATCATTTTTTTGTTATATACCGATCCGATTTTGTTTTTTTGCCACAGACGCACACAGACAGACACAGACAAAAAATAAAAAATTGTTTGCTCTGTCTGCGTGTGTCTGCGGCTTATATCATTTGTTTTTCTGCCACAGACGCACACAGACGGACACAGACAAAAAATAAAAAAACTGTCTGCTCTGTCTGTGTATGTCTGTGGCTGAACTCAGAGCGGGAAACCCTCTGTAAACTCTGCGGGAAAAAAATTGCACATCACATTTAAATGAAAAAACGATTTCTGGAGAAACAGACATGAATCTGCAAACTGATGTCCCTTTGCAGAGACTTTTTGAAAGCGACCCCTTGCTGCGGCGGTATGAAGACGCGCTGAAACGCCGTCTGAAGCGTGTCCGGGAAATGGAAAAACGCCTTACCGGCGGAAAAACAGGTCTTGCCGATTTTGCCTCCGGGCATGAATATTTCGGGCTGCATTTCCGCGATAACGAATGGATTTTTCGGGAATGGGCGCCCCATGCAACAGCGATTTACCTGACAGGCGACATGACCGGCTGGCAGAAACGCGGCGAGTTTGCGCTCAAGCCCGTGAATCCGAAACTCGGAGATGCGGACGGCGTATGGGAAATCCGGCTGCGTGCAGACGCGATGAAACATAAGGAACATTACAAGCTGCTGGTCTGCTGGCACGGAGGACAGGGCGAGCGCATTCCGGCATATTCCCGCCGCGTGGTTCAGGACCCGGACACGAAAATCTTCAGTGCGCAGGTCTGGCAGCCGAATACGCCGTATTTGTGGCAGAATGCCGGAAAGCAGAAAACAAATAACAGCCGAGAGCCGTTATTCATTTACGAGGCGCATGTCGGCATGGCGCAGGAAGAGGGAAAAGTCGGTTCCTATCGGGAATTTGCCGATAAAATTCTGCCGCGCATCTCCGCCGCGGGCTACAATATGATCCAACTGATGGCAATCCCGGAGCATCCCTATTACGGTTCTTTCGGCTACCATGTGGCGAATTTTTTTGCCGCATCCTCGCGCTTCGGAACTCCGGAAGAACTCAAAGAACTGATTGACACCGCACACGGTCTGGGGCTGAAAGTCATCATGGACATTGTGCATTCCCACGCGGCAAACAACGAAGTCGAAGGACTCAGCCGCTTTGACGGCACGCTGTATCAGTATTTTCACGAAGGCGCACGGGGATTTCATCGGGCCTGGGATTCCCGCTGTTTTGATTACGGAAAAGTCGAAGTGCTGCATTTCCTGCTTTCCAACTGCCGGTTCTGGCTTGACGAATACCGTTTTGACGGGTTCCGCTTTGACGGCATCACCAGTATGCTTTATCTTCATCACGGGCTGGGAGATGCTTTCAGGTTTTACGAGCAGTATTTTGACGAAAGCGCGGACGAAGAGGCTGTAACCTATCTGACGCTTGCCAACAAGCTGATTCATGAACTTTATCCGGACGCGGTCATCATTGCCGAAGACATCAGCGGTATGCCTGGACTGGCATTTCCCCATGACAAAGGCGGCATCGGATTTGACTGTCGCTTTGCCATGGGGATTCCCGATCTGTGGACGCGTCTGCTCAAAGAAGTTCCGGATGAACGCTGGCATGTCGGTTATATGTTTCACGAACTGACCGACCGCCGGAAAGACGAAAAAACCGTCAGTTACGCGGAATCCCACGATCAGGCAATTGTGGGAGACAAAACCGTTATTTTCCGGCTCATGGACGCGGCAATGTACGATCACATGGGCGTTGATGACGATCATCTCAGGGTGAGCAGAGGCATGGCGCTGCACAAGCTGATCCGCTTTATGACGCTGACGACCGCAGGAAACGGTTATCTCAATTTCATGGGAAACGAGTTCGGGCACCCGGAATGGATTGATTTTCCCCGTGAAGGAAACGGCTGGTCCTATCATTATGCAAGGCGTCAGTGGCATCTGGCTGACGATCCGAATCTGAAATATCAGTTTCTCGCCCGTTTTGACCGTGACATGATCGCAGCGGCAAAGCGTTTCAATATATTGGAATCGCCCCTCCGGCTTGTGTATGAGCATAATGAAGATATGGTGATCGTGTTTGAGCGCGCTGAGACTTTGTTCGTGTTCAATTTTCATCCTTCTGTCTCATACACGGATTACCGTTTCTCGGCGCGGCAGGGCAGATATTGCATGATCCTCAGCAGCGACGCGGCTGAATACGGCGGCGCCGGCAGACTGATTCCGAATCAGGAACACCGGACCCTTTCAGATGCCTCGCATGATAACAGGCATGTTCTCAGCCTTTATCTCCCGACGCGCACGGCGCTGATGCTTCAGCGGGAAACTGAGGTGCAACGATAGCATGTAGGTCGGGGTGAGCCTGCGAACCCCGACACCTGCCTCCCCCCCTGCGAACCCCGACACCTGCCTCCCCCCCTGCGAACCCCGACACCTGCCTCCCC
>DZCT01000493.1 GCA_022736535.1 Desulfatirhabdium butyrativorans
ACAGAGATTTTAAAGACTCTGTGTTCTCTGCGGTCTTTTCACGCTCTGTGCCCTCTGTGGGAAACAAAGCTTAAAAAATCAAAAGGGATTCGGTATTAGACATTTTCGGAAATAAGCGGCAGAACTGCCCGCAGAGACCGGAAGGTCGCGGGAAACTGAAAGCCTGCCTGTATTTCTGTCTTTCCTTCTTTGCGCTCTCCGCGTCCTTTGCGAGAGCCTTTTTTTCTTTTTGAAAAAGTCTATTATCTCACCACCTTGAACCCTGATCTGCAAAAAGCTGCTCACGACTCTCCGAAATCGGAGAGAATACTATTTTTAATTTAAAATCAGTTTGTTAATACAGAAAAATACCGAATTTTCCGATGTCGGCTCCGCGAAATCGGAGAGTTTGCAGTTCATTTCTGTTCTGCCTTTTTCCTGTCTGTTTGAATATAACGCTTTATCATCAACATGTTATGAGTTTTGATGCCTCGATGCGTCAGGCACTCTCCGAAATCGGAGAAGGGTCCCCGATTTCGGAGAGTATATCTTTTACAGTATAAAATCAAACTGCTATCATAAAAAAATACCGGATTTTCCCATATCGGCTCCGCGAAATCGGAGAGTTCCCGGTCCCCTTTCAGCCCCCCTTTTTAACCTCTTTTTCAGATAACAATCTGTTATCAACAGCTTGTCTTCAATGGCACTTATTTTGCATGTCTGCCTGTATATTCAAAGCAGAAAGAGACTGTAAGGATTCAAGAGGAACAATGATGAAAAAGCAGAAAAAGAAAGTTGTAATTTGTTTCAGCGCCGCTCACGAAACCGCATCCTCAGAAAGTCACACATGGGCGATGGAACTGTCTTTCACGCCCTCTGCCGCTTCGGTGAACGATGAAGAGGCGATTGATCTGTATGTCATTCTTTCCGGCTTGGAAAACGGGGCAAAGATGAATTCCTTTAAAAATATCTCGGCATTTGATTTCAAAATCAAATACGATCCTGCGGTGTTTTCTTTTGACGCCTATATGCCGGAATCCGGATTGAATGACACAGATATTGACAGAAATTGCCGCAACTTCGGCAACTGGGGAAACCGGATACCGGCTTTTTCGCATCAATCTTCTCTTTCAAATTCCGGAAAATCTCATCAGCCTGATTTTACACTTGCCACCATTTCTTTTATGGGAAGCGGCTTTCAGGAGAACGATATGTCGGCTTTGAATATCACTCTGAACGAAGATTCGGAAAACTGCCTTTCGGCGACAATGGGAAGTCCTTACACTGAGACTTCGGAAAATTCCGAATCCGCGGTCAGAATGTTTCTTTTAAAGCGCGGTCTGATCGGGCTTGCACGGCTCAAAAGCAAATTAAAAGGGAAATATGAAAATTCCGCTTTATTGGGAGAGGGAGAATCCCTTCCTCTGTTTCAGTCTGTTTCAGATGGTGTAAAGCGGGTTTGAAACCCGTTTGACGCAAAAAATAATTTTTGCACTCCGGATCATGCAATATCATGCTGCTGAGGATTTTTTCGCTTTTGATTCACGACCTGACAGAAGCTTGTCAATCGGCGTGTATTCAAGCCCGAAAGCATCGGACACGCCTTTATAGGTGACTTTGCCGCTGACGACATTCGCGCCGAGCCTGATTTCAGGGTTTTCTTTCATGGCTGTTTTCCATCCTTTGTCTGCGATTTCAAGCGCGTAAGGCAGGGTGGCATTGGTCAGCGCCAGCGTGGAAGTCTTGGCGACCGCGCCGGGCATGTTTGCCACGCAGTAATGCACTACGCCCTCAACCGTGTAAATCGGATTGGAATGGGTTGTGGGCTTTGAAGTCTCAAAACATCCGCCCTGATCAATGGCGACATCCACCAAGACTGCCCCTTTCTTCATGGTTTTGAGCATATCCCTTGAAATCAGTTTGGGCGCTTTTGCGCCCGGAATCAGCACCGCACCCACCACCACATCGGCTCTGGTGACAAGATCACGAATCGTCGCCGGACTTGACATCAGCAGAAAGCAGTTTGCGGGCATCACATCGCTCAGATAGCGCAGCCGATCCAAATTCATATCAAGCAGATAGACTTTCGCGCCCAGACCGCAGGCCATTTTCGCCGCATTGGTACCGACAACCCCCCCGCCGATTACAAGCACCATCCCCGGATCAATCCCCGGAACGCCGCCTAAAAGAATGCCGTGTCCGCCCTGTGTCATTTCAAGATATTTTGCGCCCTGCTGAATTGCCATCCGCCCCGCGACTTCGCTCATAGGCGTGAGCAGCGGCAGAGAGCGGTCCGCCTTCTGAATGGTCTCATACGCGATGCAGACCGAGCCGGTTTTGATGAGCAGCCGCGTCAGGTCTTCCATCGCGGCAAGATGCAGATAGGTAAAGATAATCTGCCCTTTTCGGATGAGGTCATATTCAGGCGGCAGCGGCTCTTTGACGTGCATCACCATCTCGGCGCGGTCAAAAATTTCTTTGGCTGTGTTTACAATTTCCGCGCCGTGTTCCGTATAAGCCGTATCCGTAAATCCGCTGCCGATGCCGGCGTTTTTTTCCACCAGAACGGTGTGACCGTGTGCAGCCATCACTTCAACACCCGCGGGTGTCATGGACACGCGATTCTCTTCTGTTTTGATTTCTTTTAAAATTCCGACGATCATATTGGTTCTCCCGTTTTTTTTAACATGGATACACAGAATGTAGGGTGGGCAGCTTGCTGCCCGCCTTTTGTCTCCGACACACCGCTGTCTGAACAGGGATTTTAAGGATTGACAGGATTTCGATTCGATAATGCAGGCGGGCACCAATCCTGCCAATCCCGAAAATCCTTAACATCCTGTTCAGACATCAAAAAACTCCGTCTTTGACGTGACAGTCGCTTTAACAGCGTTCAAAGTGTCTGTCAGCACGGCAATCACATTTTCCCGGAAGTCACCCGCAACTGCCAGAAACATCACATCATCTCCCACAGACAAATCTCTGTCCTCGGCAATCTCGACAAGAATTTCGACAATGCCGGGGCGCTGTTTCTGCTCGCTGACGATCTGCCGCAGTTTTTTATGATCCGCAGCCACCCGCAGACCCGATACTTTTCGTCCGTCCCGGGAGGTCCCCCGCACAACGCCGTTATGGTACAACACCATTCCGACATTTCGATAATTCGGATGTTTTTTCATTGTATTTCTGAACTGTTCGATATTCATACGCTGCCTCCCCGCATGATCGCCTCGGCTGCCGCTAATCTGTCGGGCGTGTTGATATTAAAAAAAGATATTAAATCAGGGTCTTTTTCCCGCAATTTTTTTCCCGCAATTTTTTTCACACGGACTTTGTTAAAGAATTGCTGAATCTTAAACTTTTCCTGAATAATCTGCTGCTCCACAGTTTTCAGACATTGTTTTGAATAAACAGCGCACAGCGCCTCAAAACCTGCCGATGTTTCCGGTATAATCACATCGGCGCGGGGTTCAATTTCCGCCAAAAGCATTTCAATTAATTCTTTTTTCAGAAAGGGAGCGTCACACGCGGCAAAAAAGGCATGGGGATTTGTCGCACAGAAAAGGCCGGCGTGTATGCCTGTCAGCGAGCTTCTGACC
>DZCT01000060.1 GCA_022736535.1 Desulfatirhabdium butyrativorans
CGCCCCGATTAACACGATTCGAGCCGGATGATGGACCTATGGGATCAGTGACAGAGCCGGATGCATAGTCGCCATACCAGTCCTGACACCACTCCCATACATTCCCGTGCATATCGTACAGCCCGTAAGCGTTGGGAGTAAAACTTCCGACCTTCATCGTTTCCCCGGGATTTTTTCCTTTGCATTCATCAGAGTAACCGTTACCGTAGTTTGCTTTGGAACAGTCCGCTCTGTCTCCCCAAAAATACGCTGTAGTCGTTCCTGCCCGCGCCGCATATTCCCATTCCGTTTCAGTCGGCAGCCGGTATTCTTTCTTTTCTTTCTGACTCAGCTTCTTCATAAATTCCTGTGCATCATTCCATGAGACATTTTCTACCGGGCAGTTGTCCCCGCAATTCTTGAAACCAGACGGGTTGTTTCCCGTGACCGCTTTCCACTGTCCCTGCGTCACCTCCGTAGTCTGCATATAAAAGCCTTTTGTCAGCTTTACCTTATGCTGTTTTTCATCGTCATACCGTTCCGGCTCATTTTCCGGGCTGCCCATCATAAATTCTCCCGGCGGAATATAAACAAAAGTCATGCCGATACTGTTGGTAAAGCTTTTCTTGTCATTCTCACGGGATGGAGCAACCGGCGGTTCTCTTTCCGGCAATGTTGTTGTGGTTGTCTTAACTGTTACAGGAATTTTCGGCAATGTCGTTGGCGTAGGTGTTACAGAAATTTTGAGCAATGTCGTTGTTGTTGTCCCAACTGCGGACACAAACACAAACTGCCCGCCCTGATCCCCGACATTCCGAATGGGCTTACAGATCGGCGTCTGCTCCGAATTGTTCCCGACAATCGGCGCAATCCGTGTGTAAATTTCCTGTGTGCTGATAAACGGCTTTTCATTCTCCCGCAACGCTTTGAGCAACTGATAAGCGAAAATGCTGTGACCGCCGGTTCCGTCATCCTGCACCGGCTCTTTGTTACCGGAAGTCATACCCCATCGGCTTTTTTCATTATACAGACTCAGATAATACCGCTCATTGATGACAGGCGGCAATGCCCGTGTTTCCTGCCCGAAAAGCGTTCCCGAATAGCAGGAATCGGAAATCAGCAGCACATGGCGGGCTTTCATGCTGCGGATGGCTTTCTGCATCTGCGTATTTTCCAAATAAGTCAGCAGGTCTCCGAATTTGGCGTCTGAGGGAATCCACCAGCCGTCATTATAAACCGTGTCAAGTTCTCCGTGTCCGGCATAATAAATCAGCACACTGTCGTTTTCCTCAGTGGTTTCAGCTAATTCCCGCAACGCATTGAAAACAGCTTTCTGCGTGGCTTTGTCGTCTAACAAAAGCTTTGTCTGAAATCCGTAAAGCTCTTTCAGCAACTTCGCTGTTTCTTCCGCATCTTTCCGGGCAGTTACCAGACTCGGAATGTTATAGTCTTTGTATTTGTTGATGCCGATAATCAGCGCACGGTACGCGCCGATTTTTCCGCTTCTGTGATTCAGGTCGCCGACATCCGTGATTTTCTGAGCCTCCTCGCTTCTTGTCAGCGTTACAATCAGCAAGCACAGACAGATTGAAGCGGCTGTAAAAAAAGCTGATTTTTTCATGGTTTTCCTCCTTTTTCCGAGGTGTGCGATATTCCGTAGGGGCACGCCGCCGGCGTGCCCTCCCGCAACATTTACGGAAAATCCCTACAGGTTTCTATCCGAGGTCAGGGCACGCCAACGGCGTGCCCCTACAATTTGGTCATGTCTTATTTTCAACCATTCTTCAGCAAAAGCATCATCCTCGTTCAATTCCTCAAAAAGCGATTCGATTTCATATTTAAGCATGTTCACCGCTTCAATGGGATCATCGCCGAAGCCGTACAGCGGAATATCTGTGGTTCGGGCAATAAAACCTTCGCCGTCCGGTTCGACAACGGCATCCAAAGGCTTTTTCAGACCTCTGCCGATCAGAAAATTGATTTTTATAAAACCGACAAGTGCCGTGTTTCCGATCTTTGCTATTTTTTCTTCCAAAATAAAAATTTTATCTGAAATTTCATTTGCCTGAAGCATTGTTTACCCCCTAACACTCAGATTGTTCATAAATATCCTATAAAAATTACATATCACAAAAATTTTTCCTTTACAACAGTTTTGAAAATATGTAAATATATATCCCAAATATGGCAATTTCCCGTAGGGGTAAGCCCCTGTGCTTACCCTGCGTGTTTATCACGGAACAAGGGCAACCACAGGGGGTTGCCCCTACAAAATCCCCCTTTGAGGGGGGGGCCTGGGGCTGCGGTGTAGGGGTAAGCCCCTGTGCTTACCCTGCGTGTTTATCACGGAACAAGGGCAACCACAGGGGGTTGCCCCTACGATTGAAAAGGAAATTCTATGGAACTCTCTTTTAACAATTTGAAAACAGGTATTCTCGTCTTATTCCTCCTTGCTGTCCCCGCCGCCGGTTTTTCCGAGTTTGACAAAGATGAAGTTTTCTGCGTGGTTCATGTCAGCGGAACGATTCTAATCAAAGGAGCGAAAGAGCCGCTGAAGTTTCAGGATCAGCTTAAACCTGACTGCGAGGTCAGCTTCAGAACGCCGAATGCCGTAGCAGTGCTGATCGGTCCCAAAAGCGGACGCCGCATTCTTACGCCTGACGGTCTGATACGGAAACCGGACGGAACATATATCTTTATACTGGCGGATTCGCCGCAAAAAGAGGAAAATGAATTTGTCAATTTCCTAAAAGTCTGTTTCCTTCCTTCCCATGGAAGATTCGGAACACGGGCAATGGACAAGGAGCGTCTCAAAAACGAAGTGAATTTTCTTGTCTCGAAACTCAAAGAATTTGGAAAAAGCGAAAACGAAATTGCAACAGAAGCCTTCGACTTTTTAATGGATGTTTATTACCCAAAAGGCGATGAAGATAAAGCCAAGGAAATGTTGAAAGAGGATTTCAATATTGTCCCGAAATAAACTTCGGGGCTAATACATTTCCCCGACATAAATGTCGGGGCTGAAAGCTCAAGCCTGCTGAAGCAGGCTATTTGGCACATCCAGCACGCTTCAGCGTGCTTTCGCTTTCAGCCGGGCGATTTATCGCTCGGCTTTTAGAAAGAATATTCAATGTATATATTATCTCACATTATCAAGTGGCTGAAAGCCAATCCCATCCGCATAGGAGTATGTCTTGCCCACGGATGGCTGCTGATGTTTCTGACCTTTTCTTGGGTCAATCAGAGTTTTACTCTCGGAAAAGAATTGTCTCTGATTCAGATCACATCAGGCATAAGACATCTGCTTTTCACTACGGAGGCAAAACCGGAAATCGAGGATTTTCTTTTCGTCAATACCGCTTATGACCGTAAGCTGATTGAAAAATACGATAACAATGTTCCCCTCGGAAATGAGGATATTACGGACAGAGAAAAACTTGCCCGCTTCTTCCGTATTCTGAATCAACATCCTGATAGCTATCAATTTGTTCTCTGCGACATTTTCTTTCGGGATCCATCGCCTGATGATGCTTTGCTCGCGGCGGAAATGAGTAAAATGAAAAATATCCTCATTCCTTACAGCAAAACTTCATCAGACGAATGGGAAACCCTGATTTTCGACGATGTTCCGAAAGGCATTGTGGATTATACAACCGGGGACGCCAAAGGCACGTTTCTTAAATTCAGACTCACGGAAACAGACAAAAATATCATGCACAAAAGCATTCCGCTGCTCATGTATGAAAAACTGTACGGCGCGGAATTTCGCAAATGGGGATTTCTCTATTTTTCTTTCTATTTTATGAACGGAAAACTGAGTCTGAACGCAATGGTGCCGAATTTCAGAATCCGAAACAGCGAGATAAACGACAATAATTGTCTCAAACTATGGGAAGTTTTGGGCTTGAAAAATCCGGAGATGCTGAATCTGACAAAAAACCGCATCATTGTTATCGGCGACTTCGGAGATCGGGACATGCACGAGACCGTATTCGGCAACATGCCGGGGCCCCTGCTCTTGGTAAACGCCTATCTTTCGATAGTCAAAGGAGACAATCTTATCTCACCGTTTTTTCTCATCTGCCTGTTTGCGGTTTATACGACAATTTCCTACAAGCTGTTTTATGGCAAGAGACTTGAGACAGATCAGAAAGACATCCGCTCGGTCAGGCGATTTTTCCTTTTTATCGGCAAACCGATGAGTTACGGCTTGATGCTCGGCTTTGTATCGGTAATTTTATACCTCATCTTCAATGTTCATATCAACATTCTGCTGGTTGCCGTATATCTCTCGTTTATAGATTATGTTGCATCTGTCAGGAAATTCAATATAAAAATAGTTCAAAAACCGAGGATTGAAAACGAGCGGTAATTTCTCATGCACCGAGCAATCCCCGCAGGAGCGGCATATCTCATATCGGGAATATTTCACTCCTGCGGATTTCAGGGAAGCGAGGCAATATTTTTCTACAAATATGACGCTCCTGCGGAGCTTTTCATTGTCGTATATCTCTCGGTTATAAACTATGTTGTATCTATCAGGAATTTTAATATAAAACTCGTTCAAAATTAACAGAACACGGCTACGGAACATCTTCGCCCAATTCCCGTTCCGCATCGCTCACATTCGGGTTCATGCTGAGATATTCTCTCAGCCACTCCCGCGCGCGCCGGAGCAAATCTTCCGCATCCGAATTGCACAACTCTGAGACATTCCATATCCGAATCTCGGCGTCAAAGCTGCCGGTAGCCAAAAGCTTTCCGTCCGGGCTGAAGTGAACGCCCAGAACATAATCCGAGTGATCTTCTATGATGTTGACAGGCTTATCTTTGTTCACATTCCACAGGCGCACGATGCAGTCATCGCCGACCGATGCGAGATAACCTTCGGAACTGAAACTGATGCCCAGAATCGAGCCGTTATGTCCTTTTAATCTTTTGATTTCTTTAGCTGTTTCTGTATTCCATAAAATTATCGTTCCGTCGCCGGTTCCCGAAGCCAAAAGTTTTCCGTCATGGCTGAAACTGAGACAAAAAACCGAACCGGAACGACTCCTCAATAGCTTCATTTGTTTTCCGTTTTCAGGATTCCAGAGCCGAATGCTTCTGTCCGAACTCCCTGAAGCCAAAAGTTTCCCGTCAGAACTGAAGCCCAAGCTTAACACCGAATTGGAATGTCCTTTCATGGTTTGCATGACTTCGCCGACGTCCGTGTCCCACAGGCGGATGATGCGGTCCTCGCCTCCCGAAGCCAATAACTTGCTTTTTGGATGAAACGCAATACTGAAGACCGGTCCCGAATGCCCTTCAAGTTTTCCGATTTCTCTTCCGGCTTCCGGGCTCCAGAGCCGTACCGTGCTGTCAAAGCTTCCCGAAGCCAGCACCTTGCCGTCATGAGAAAAACCGAGACTGAAGATATAACTGCTGTGTCCTTCCAATTTTTTAAGCAGATATTTTTTGTCCGCATTCCAGAGGCAAATAGATGAGTCAAAACTTCCCGAAGCCAATATCTTGCTGTCGGGGCTGAAGGCAAGGCTGTAAACCTGATTAGAATGACCTCTCAATACTTTGGCAGCCGCGCAGCGATTCATGTTCCAGAGACGAACGGCAGCATCTGATCCGCCCGACGCGAGCCATTCGCCGTCAGGACTAAAATCCACGCCGAAAACCGCGCCGGAATGTCCCTGCAATGTGTTGATTTCAAATCCTTCTGCCACATTCCATAGCTTCATGGTATTATCAAAACTTCCTGAAACCAAAATGTTGCCGTCAGGAGTGAAAGCAAGACTGCTCACCGGCGCGGAATGTCCTTCTAATATCCTGATTTCCGTACCGTCTTCCAAGTTCCAAAGTCTCACCGTGCTGTCAGAACTGCCTGAAGCCAAAACTTTGCCGTCGGGACTGAACGCGAGGCTGAAAACCGCGCCGGCATGTCCCTTGAAAATACGGAAAAATTTTTTGTCTTCCGTGCGCCAGAGCCGGATGATGGGATCGCTGCTGCCCGAAGCTAATATTTTCCCGTCTCTGCTAAACCGGACGCAGTAAACCGAACCGGCATGTTTTTTCAATGTTCTGATTTTACGACCAGTTTCAGTGTTCCACAATCGGATGCGGCGATCCTCGCCTCCTGAAGCCAATGTCTTACCGTCAGGATGAAAACTCAGGCTGAAAATAGCGCCGGAACGTATCTGCAATGTCCGAATTTCTTTGCTGTCACTGAGACGCCACAGGCGGATGCTTCTGTCGCCGCTGGCTGAAGCCAATGTCTCGCCGTCAGGGTGAAAGCACAGGGCATAGACCGAAGCGATATGTCCTTTCAATACAGCAAGTTCTCTGCCGTCTTCCGTGCGCCAGATACGGACAGTGTTATCATCGCTGGCTGAAGCTATCCGTCTCCCGTCGGGGCTGAAAACTACGCTTCTGACGTCGAGCAGATGCCCCTGTAAGCGGTTTGTCTCACGAACCCCGTAAACGACTTTTCGCAACACAGCAGTCATCTGATATTTCAAATCTTCGGAGAGTTTTATCTGCTTTGAAAGTCTTCCGGCTTTCAAGCCCGCGAGCAATGCGCCCAAATCGTCATTGGAGAGAAAAAAGGAAAGACAATTTTCAACTAATTCTTTAAATTCAGATAGTTTTTTCTGATATTCCGCGCTTTCGAGAAGCAATACGCCGATGAGTTTTTCTTTTTTTCGGGCTTCGAGTCCGAGTAAAATTTCCTTTGCTTTTCCCTCGCGGATAAAGACTGCTATTCTGTCATTCAGAAGGCGGTATCTTTCGGAAGGATGTTCGGGAAAGCAAAGCACAATTCCCGAACCTGTAAGTATTTCCAAAACGGCGGCAATTTCTGTTTCTTTGCTTTCAATATCCAAATTTTTTAACAGATTAAACAGTTCAGAGCGGGTTTTGAAAGGACGGATTTCGTTTTCATCTGTGAGATGATACAAGATCATGTACGCGGCAGTCTCATGTTTCTTTCCGCAATCCCGAATGACTTCCTGTAGAATTGCTTCAATCAGCTTTTCCTCGTTATATGCGCTTAACCCGCTGATTTTCAATGATTCAAACTGTGAGCAAAAAACCTGCAACTCAAGAGGAGAAACTTCGCCGGACACGTTTGCTATATCTTTCACGACTTTCTCAATGATGTCTTGTTCATAGCTGTCGCGAGCGAGATTTTCAATGACGGATTCAGCTTCACTGATGCTGAAGTTTCCGATATAACAGCGAATGTTTTGACTGAGAATGTCCTCGCCGATGCCCTGCAAATCGGACATTCTGCCAAATTCAAGCAGATGATGCAGATATGACTCCCGAATAGACAGAATTACTTTTACAAAAGGTTTGCGGAGACATTCAGACAGAAAGGTATAGAATGACTTTCGTTTATCTGATTCTGGATTGGCAAAAAAGAATCTCTCAAATTGATCGAAAATCAATACGGTCAAAAAATTTTGTATAGAATTTTTCTGCAATTCATCAAAAATATCTGCTTTCTCTGCGCGAGTCGTATCTGACATAATGACCGGCAGCATTCGGAGATTTCCGACTCGTTTCTGTCTCAATACCGGTTCTAATCCCGCGTGCAGAAGCGAACTTTTACCGGCGCCCGGAGGACCGTGAATGACTATCAGCTTGCAGTCATCCCTGTCAATTTTTTCAAGCAGACGGTGCAGTTCTCTCTCACGGCATGGAAGGGAATTTTCGGGAAAATCGCTCCGAGTCTGCAATTTTCCCGCGCCGATAAATACCCGAAAACCGAAGCGGTATTCTAAAGAAAATTTCTCCTGCTTCACCCTGAATGCGGTGAGATATTCTTCCTGTTCAAGATAAAGGCTGTGAAGCAGTGCTAAAATCTCAGCATACAGTTTCGGGTTCAGCGCGACATCGCCTTCTGTTCCGGCACGCTTCAGAATATTAATGGCTTTTTTCGGCTGATTCAGTCCTCGGAATGCCTTTGCCGAGGTCAGGCGCGTGTTGTCTCTCGCCGCGCCCGAGAGAAGCAGTTCTTCACAGACCTCGCTTCTGATGCTGTCTAATGTCTGCAAAGCCCGCTGCGCCAGTTGAGCAGATGTCTCCCACTGCTGTTTATGCAGCGCGACATCTGCTAAAAAGCCGTAAATTGCCGCACATTCGATGATATTGCCGCAGGTCTGATTCAGCGAAAGAGATTTGTTCCCGACAGCTTCAAGAATATCCCAGTTTTCAAGCTTCCGCAGGATTCTGCACAGTTCGCAGGTGAATTTTGCAACAAGCGGCTGATGTTTTCCGAGCGATTCGATACATGAGAGAAAATATAATTTTGCCTGCTCAAGTTCTCCTTTCTGCTCATGGCATCTGGCAAGCGCATGAAACAGTAATCCTTGAAATTCGGGACTGCCGCCTTGCTTTTGCTCATCGAGACTTTCTTTGAAAAAAGAAATCGCCGAATCCATCTGCCCATGATGCTTGGCATTCAATCCTTGCAGCAGGCGGAACGCGGCTTTCTGTTTTGCTCCCATGTCTCGCTTTTCGATGTCTCTCATAAGACATTCAAGAGTATTCGGATTTGAGACATCTGCGATGCTGTCAGACCAAGAACGGTAAGGGAACTGATAACTGCCGGAAGCTGAAAACTCTCTGAGCAAGTCATTTGTGAGTTTTTTCAAGACCTTGAAAAGTTCTGCATCCGAAATTTCAATATGAAGGGCTGTTTCTATGTTTTGAGAATAATCTTCTGTCATTATGTTTATTCACCGATAGATAGGCAGATAATACCGAATCCCTTTTGACTTTATACGATATTTTGTTAAGCTTTTTTCCCACAGAGATCACAGAGAAGAAAAGACCACAGAGGACACAGAAAAAAACTCTGTGATCTCTGTGTATTCTCTGTGATCTCTGTGGGGAAAAAATCCCCGCGGAGGACACAGCGTTTTTTCTGCGGTCTGTGAGAGAATACTTTCAACAGAGATTTGGCATAATGCGTTCCAAACAGGAAACAAATATGTAACTATTTAGAATTACCATTTTTTGTTTGGATTGTAAAGAAAAATATAAAAAAATTAAATTCGGTGATTCTGACCGAAGATCAGGGCGGGAATGCAAAAAGTGGGAAGTGAGAAGTGAACACTTCCTATTTCTCACTTCTCACTTCTCAATAAAGAGGGTTTTAATTCGGGCTGTATTCGGGGACGATGGTCTTCAGATGTTTCCTTATGCCGACAGCATCTCCGGTTTCCGCCAGTTCAACCAATTTTTTCAGATAACTGTCCATTGCATCCGGAGATGTGCTGCTTTTGGTATTCAGAACCATGATGTCATCGTGCTGCGTCTTTTTGATGTCTTCTCCCTCGGTGATCAGCTCTTCATAAAGTTTCTCGCCGGGTCTGAGTCCGGTGTAAACAATGTCTATATCTTCGCCGGGTTTGAAGCCGCACAACGTGATAATGTCTCGCGCCATGTCGGCAATTTTGATCGGAACGCCCATCTTCAGAATGAAAATCTCTCCGCCCTCTCCCAGCGCGCCTGCCTGAAGAATCAGACTGCAAGCTTCCGGTATGGTCATAAAATAACGTGTCACATTCGGGTCTGTCACCGTGACCGGACCGCCCCTTTCAATCTGCTTCTGAAAAAGCGGAATCACGCTGCCCACGCTGCCCACGACATTGCCGAAGCGCACCGCCATATAACGGGTGTGATTGAAGCCGGCATAAGCCTGCATCAGAAGTTCCGCGATTCTCTTTGATGTCCCCATCACGTTTGTGGGACGCACCGCTTTGTCGGTGGAAACCAGAACAAATCGCTCAATATGATGCCTGTGGCAGAGATCAAGAATATTTCTCGTGCCGATCACATTGTTGAACACCGCCTCCCAAGGATGATATTCCATCATCGGCACATGCTTGTAAGCTGCCGCATGGAACACCACATTCGGACGGTGATTCTCAAACGCCCGTTCCAGCAGTGTTCTGTTCTGTATGGAGGCAAGAATGGAGACAATTTTCATGCCCGGAAACTGGGCAGCCAGACTCAGTTCAATGTCATACAGACCGGATTCATTCTGCTCCACAATGATGAGCTTTTCAGGTTTGAAGCGGGAAATCTGCCTGCAAAGTTCCGAACCGATGGAGCCGGCGCCGCCCGTTACCATGACGTTTTTGCCGGTCAGATAACCGCCGATCTGCTTCAGATTGAGACAAACCGGCGGCCTGCGCAGCAGGTCTTCATATCTGACCTGCCGTATCGTGTTTACCGCAACTCTGCCCTCAAGCACTTCCCACATGCTCGGTACAGTTTTGAAAGGAATATCGGCAGCTTTGCAGAGATTGATGATACGCCTCATTTCCACAGTGGAAGCAGAAGAAATCGCGATGACAATTTCGTCAACTTGGTATTCTCTCACAATTTCCTTCATGTCTTCCAGAATACCGAGAACAGGAATGCCGTGAATCCTCTGATACAGCTTGCCGGGATCATCATCAATAAAGCCGATCACATCATAATGCAGCTTGGGATTTTCTCTGACTTCTTCCACCAGTTTTGCGCCCATGTTTCCCGCGCCGATAACAAGCACTTTTTTTATCTTTGAGTGCGATTTCTTCGAGAGCAGAAATTTTTTATTCGTAAAAGCCTGCGCATAATACAGGCGGATCATCAGACGGTCTCCTGCCATCAGAAGCAGCGTCAGCATGAAGTCAATCACAAACACGCCTCTGGAAAAGCCCGCAAAGCGATACAGCAGAAGAATGATCATCGCAATCATCGCTGAGGAGACAATGCAGGCTTTTATCAGCTTCACAATGTCATGGAGACCTGTATATCGCCATAGACCTTTATACATATCAAAAATAAAGAAGGACATCAGTTTGATCGGTACAATCCATAAAGCAGTGCGCGCCAGCACATCCAAATCTTTCGGAGAAATATTTCCGTCAAACCGGAGATAGTAAGAAAGATAATAAGACAGGCTGACCAGAATGGCGTCTCCGATCAGCATGATCCAGAAGTTCTGATTTCTTGCAAAGTAAAACATTGATTTATCTCCTTTCAATATTGAGAATTGAGAAGTGAGAATTGAACACTTCCTATTTCTCACTTCTCACTTTTATGACCATCTTATAATCATAAACAGAGGTGTAAGGCAATGGGGCGGAGGGAGTATTCAGAGGGAGATATATTCACCTTCGGCGCAAGCCATCGGAGTATCATTTTCTTTATATGGAATTAAGAGATTAAGATTCTTGTTCTTATTGTTTAAATGAACTCAGGGTTGAAGGAAAAAGTAAAACAACGAGAAATCTCGAATTTCAAATAAAAAAAGCCGAGTTTAACAACTCGGCTTTTCAGGATAGTTTTTATATTTGACAGCTATCTCTTTATCTATTATTATGTTATAGTCATTCGGTTGGCGGTGCAAAAGATCAGAATGACATTTCCAACTAATTAGTTTTGCAGCACTACCCGAAAAATTATATGATGCGTATCAAACTTAGCGACTCTCAAATTCAGACGGTTATTCATCTTTTAAGTGATTTTTCCGGTCTGATGGGCATTTATCTGCATGGCTCCGTTATAAAAGGAACAGCCCGTCCGGACAGTGATCTGGATATAGCGATGCTCCTGCATCACAAAGCCGGCGTTGATCCGCGCCTTTTTATTGAGGTTTCCGGCGAATTGGCGTCCCGCTTGGGACGTTCTGTCCATCTCGGAATACTTTCCCTTGACAATGTTGTTTTTGCTAAAGAAGTGATTGCTCACGGAAAGCAGATATATTGTTCGGATCAGAATTACTGCGATACATTTGCCATGAATACCTTTTCATTTTATGCAGCATTAAACGATATAAGACAAATGATTCTGGATGCTTATATAAAAAAGGATTGACAATGGATGACGTTTTGCTGAACAAAGCAGCAATTATTGAACGATGTTTGCGGAGAGTAAAGTCAGAATATGCTGCATGTCCGGAATTGGACAATTATACCCATATAGATGCGATCATATTGAATCTGGAAAGAGCTTCTCAGGCGGCTATTGATATGGCGGCGCATATTGTTTCAAAGGAGCATCTCGGTATTCCTCAGAGCAGTGCAGATATGTTTGGACTTCTGCATAAGGCGGGGATCACAGATAAAACTTTGACTAAATCTTTGAAAGGAATGGTAGGATTTCGCAATATTGCCGTTCATGAATATCAGAGTCTGAATTTAGATATTCTCCGATATGTTATCGAGGATGGATATAAAGACTTGGTGGTGTTTTGCGAGAAATTGGGAATTCGGATTGTTGTTGGATAACGGGGCGGTTGTATGTATTTTGAATCGCTGTTAATCAAAGAGAAGCAGCGATTTCATATACCTTATCGTCGGCATTTCCTTGTGATTTTTCTCAGGCAGACATCCGCGTATTTTATAAAGCAGAAGTTCCCCCGCGCTGCCCCACAATTTCACCATTTCGTTATATATCAATTTCAGTCCTCTTGAAGACTTGAGATCAAGCGGTTTTATCGGATTTTCGGATACGCCCACAGTCTTAATTTTGACCTCACTGCCCGCGAGGACAGCTTTGAGTAAGAAACAGGAACGGGGAAGATGGTAAGAGGCAGTGACAAGAATGACGGATTTAAAATGATGTTCAGCGATGATTTTTCCGGCATACACGGCGTTTTCGGCAGTGGTTCGGGCTTTGTCTTCAATGAGATGTTTCACGGCTGACCGCATATATTTCTTTCTGTAATGGCTCATTTTTTTTCCGGTTGCAGGGGAAATGACGATATAAGGCGCGTATCCTGAATCGGCAAGCCTGCATCCGGCTTTGATTCTTTCGGGACCGCCGTCAAAAACAACAATGACATCTGCTTGTTCAGTCGCCGTATTTCCGGATAATATTTTGTAAAAATAGAAAGCTTCTGCTCCGACAAGGATCAGACATCCGAATACTGCGACTTTGAATATCAGCTTAAAGCCGGACAATTTTTTCAGATATGCCTCCCGCCTATATTATACCGGATTTATTATTAAAAGCGGAAATTTCCGCCCCCGCTTTATGCGGAAATCACCTGCTTCTGTCCTCGGCGTCAAAAATCAAATATGGATCAGTAGTGTTCAGTCAAGGTTTGGATGACGGGCTGCTTTTCAAACGAATTTGAAATCCCTGGACATTTATTGCCCGTCAGCTTAAACTTGACTGGGTAGTGGTGTAGAATAGGTGATTTCGGAGTGTCATTCTGAAGGAAGTGAAGAATCTCTTTTTATGTAATATACTGTTATAATAAAAAATTCTTCGCTGCGCTCAGAATGACAGCGGAAGGTTCCGTCACCTCTTCTACACCACTACCCTTGACTGAACAATAGTATATATCCTGATTTCTCTAATCTCTCTCAGAGTCTTACATCTTCGGAATATGAATAAACCTCGATTCCCAGCTTTTCGGCGACTGTCCGCGCATATCTGTCAAGCATCGGCGAAATCACCATCATGGCTGATACGTTGCAATGATGCTGTTTTTCATAAAACTGCACTTTCCGATGAAATGCGTACATATCTGAACGGCTCACGGAGGACTTGATTTCACAGACAATAATTTCTCCGTTCTTTATGATGATATCCACCTCGACCTGATCCGGCTGTCCGAACACAAATCCCTCATGATCATATTCCGTAACATTCAAAACTTGAACATCAAAGCGGTTTTCCAGAATCGCTTTCAGCGCATTGCGGAAAGACGATTCCGCGGCGATCCCCCAGCGCGCTCCCAGCGCGCCGACAGAACTCTCCTGCCGGCTGCGGATATCCTTTATTTCCTGAAGCATCGCGGCAAAGCGCTCGTCAGACTGCCGGATCAAATCATCCAGCCTCTTATTGGTTTTTTCCCATTTCTGATCAAAGCGCCAGTTCTGTTCTTCCCATTTTCTGTTATTTTCTTCCCGGTCTTTTTGAAGTTCTTCAAGCATCCGTTCAAATCGGTGATCTGTTTCCTCTTTATCAGCAAAATTCTTCCGGGAAATCAGAAAAATCGTTTTCTGAATATTCGGATTTTCTTCAATAATGACAGGAAGCTCTTTTGCCAGATACTCCCGCAGTTCGTTTTTATCTATATATGCTGTTTCCATGATAACTTATCCTTTCAGTATTTTTGGTAATGAAAGCAGTTCTGATCTCCTGAAATACTCGGCACGGGCGGTTCGTGTAATCGCTGTAACCTGTCACCCTGAGCGGAGCGAAGGGTCTCAGAGATTCTTCGCTTCGCTCAGAATGACACGGTGTCTGCTCGGAATGACACGGTGTATGCTCGGAATGACAGGCTTCGCTCGGAATGACAATTACTTTTCAGATACCCTTTCAAATCACATCCGGCATTTCAATATCGCAGCAATCACCCGTTCCATATCTTCATTCGTCATGGCAGTGCCGGAGGGCAGACACAGACCCCGATGAAACAAATCTTCTGCGATTTCTCCGCCGACCGCTCTTGACGGGTAAGTTGTTTTAAATACCGGCTGCAAGTGCATGGGTTTCCATACGGGTCTGGATTCGATATTTTCGGATTCAAGAGAGATTCTGACAGTTTCACGGTCTGCGCCGAATATTTCAGGATTTATCAGAATCACGGTGAGCCATCGGTTTGCTCTTCCGTAAGATGCTTCGGGCATAAATTCTATGCCGGGAATATCTTTCAGCGCATTTTTGTAGTAATTAAATATCCGGTGTTTTGCTTTTACTCTTTCATCCAGAATCCGGAGCTGTCCCCTGCCGATAGCCGCCAGCACATTGCTCATGCGGTAATTGTATCCGATTTCGGAATGTTCATAATGAGGAAAGGCATCGCGTGCCTGCTGAGACAAAAATCTTGCCTGTTCTATGAGAGATTTTTCTTCCGAAGCCAGCAGACCCCCGCCGGATGTGGTGATAATCTTATTGCCGTTGAATGAAAACACAGCGGCTTTCGCGCCGAATCCCGCATGTTTTCCTTTGTATAAAGCCCCGCAGGCTTCGGCAGCGTCAATAACTACCGGAATGTGATAAGGCTCGCAGATTTCTCTGATCCGGTCATAATCCGCACATTGCCCGTAAAGGTCTGTGGGAATAACAGCTTTGGGAACTTTACTGCATTTTTTGCACCGCTCCAGTTCTTCTGCCAACACATCAGGATTCATATTCCATGAGATGCGGTCTGCGTCAATAAATACCGGTGTTGCACCCAGAAATGTTACAGGAGACACACTCCCGATAAACGTCAGAGTCGAAGCAAATACTTCATCTCCCGGTTTCACGCCTAATATTCTGAGCGCCAAGTGCATGGCGGCAGTTCCGCTTGACAATGCAACGGTGTATGGAATTTCTGTTTTTTCAGCAAATTCTCTTTCAAAAGCATCCACCTGCGGACCGAGCGGGGCAATGTAGTTGCTGTCAAAAGCTTCATGTACAAATCGGATTTCTTCGTCGCCGATATGGGGCGGAGAGAGAAAAATACGTCTGTTTTTATCACTTTTTATTGTCATTTTATCTCAGATATTTTTAGGAGAGCAGATTTTTGAATTGTTCACCGGCTTTCTCAAAAGCCTTTATAGGTCAGCAAAGGCTTCCAGCCATAATATAATGGCTTCCCTTATGTTTTCAATCGCTTCCTGTTCGTTTTCCCCTTGTGAATGACATCCGGGCAGCGAAGGGCATGATACTGCAAAGCCTTCGTCACTTTGAAGCAGTTGAACCTTGAATTTCATAGAATTCCTTTTTTTTTGTCAATTTCCTGATAATTTTTGTCGGAACCCCGGCGGCAGTCACATTATCCGGAATATCTTGATTCACAAAGCTGTGCGCGCCGACAACCGCATTTTCACCGATGGTCACGCCGGGCATGATAACACTGTGACTGCCGATTCTGCAATTCTTTTTTAATATGATCCGACCCTGTTTATCGTCAATAGTAGAAACAGAATAAACAGAGCAGTGAGAGCCGATTTGGACATCATCTTCAATGGTAACGCCGTGTTTGGCATTGATATAAGTAAATGCGCCGATGTCTGTTTTATATCCCAGTTCAAGATGATCTTTATGCTGAACGATCCAGTTGTATTTTGTCGGTTTTCCGTCTTGAATATCAGGATAAACCCAATTTCCAAATCGCTTATTCTGCGTTATCTCTTTGTCGTCTGATATTTTATAAGGGGCTTTGCCGGTACCCCCCCCCGCGTTTCCCCGGGCGGAACAGATTTTGTAACACAGGCACCGGCACCGATCACCGCATCATCTCCGATGGTAAGGGGATTATCCTCTGTTCCGTTGATGATAACCGCTCCGGTTCCGACATAAACCCGCTTTCCGAAATGAACCCACCCGGAAACATGAACCCCCGGTGCCAGCGTTGTGTAATCATCCATCACAACATCATGACCGACAGTACAATCCAGATTGATCTGCACATGATCTCCGAGCCGGATATTTGTTGTCAGGATATTGCCTGCACAGATCACCACGCCTTTTCCGATTTCAATCCATTCGGAACGCT
>DZCT01000494.1 GCA_022736535.1 Desulfatirhabdium butyrativorans
TTATTATATTATATCCCCACGGTTTTCAACATTCCTGACAGATTTAATTACACCCATATCCGGCTTGTACCATTGCTGCATATCAATGATGACATACTGCTCCCCGATTCTGCACCGGGAATCAAATTCCACAGCCGCAGAATCGTCGGTCAGTTTGTGATGGGTTGTCAGCAGTTCGATGAAATCAATTTCAAGTCCTCCAGAAACCGCTTGGCGATACCGGTATCTGAGAACACCTTTCTGAAATATCGGTCATAATTGAGCGGCGCGAGATACATGAAGGTAAATCCTTATGCGGTTGACAAAGTAAGAAATCCGGCGGATTTGAACCTTCCTCCGGGATTTATCATCATCTGCGCGGACGGGTTTGTACTTCTTTCATCTTGGCACAAACGCCCTCTCTCCAGCTTCTGACCTCTTTATTTCTTTCATCTAAGTAGAAGCTTCCCCCGACGGCTTCGGCACCTCCTACCATCGTATAACACGGTTTTGCCCTCTGGCATATCATATCCGAAGGACATTCCTGAGACGAACAGCAGCCACCTGCTTTGACATCAGTTTTCACGGATAGTCCTATGTTCGCTTTATCTCTCATCAGTTTCATCTCCTTTTTTAAACTACTTACGCAACAGCGAATTTACCCGCATTACGCTTATCTTTAGCAGCCTTGATCAGTGCATTGAAAAGTCCTGCCTTAACTCCGGTTTTGACAGGATATGATGGCAAGTTATTGCTGAGTATAACGAATATTTCCCGGCGGATTTGAACCTTCCGCCGGGAGTTTGAAACGGTTTTCAGAATGTATTGCAAGACGCGGATTTGAAGAGCATCGGGCAATACAATTCACCAAAAAATCAGTCTTTTGCTGACAATTTCTGTAGTGCGTTATCCAACTGGTAACTCACTCTCGTCTTGCTCTTTTGGGTGGGTTTTTTTCCCTTTACCCATGCTCCCGCATTGATTCCGGTCTTCACTGTGAATCCGGTCATTACCTGTTTTTGGCTGTCATCATGTTTCTGCGTCATCTCAATCTCTCCTTTTTCTAAAATGTTTTTACGCAACAGCGAATTTTCCCGCATTCCGCTTATCTTTAGCAGCCTTGATCAGCGCATTGAAAAGTCCTGCCTTAACGCCGGTTTTGACAGGAAATGATGTCCTGACTTCTTTTTTGCTGTCCTTCTCTTTCATCTTGCTCTCCTTTTATTTCAAACGTTTGATGTAATCCGAAACACCTTTTCCCGCTTCTTTGCTGGTCAGCGCATCCGGCTGAATCAGCGGCGAAATCATTTCCGGTTTCCAGATATGAGGCGTTACATAGATCGCAACTTCTTTTTCATTTACCTGCTCATCTTCTTTGGAAAACACCCATTTCAGAATCGGAACACTTCTGAGCCACGGGAATCCGGTATTTCCCCACGAACGACGGTTCAGCACCATGCCGCCGATCATGATGGTCTGCCCATCCTCTACCTGCATCACCGTCTTAGCCGCATTTTTACTCACTTCAGATACGGCCATAGCAGGAAGAACGTCTGAAAACTGTGAATCTTCCACATCCACAGACATTCTCAGATTTCCGCCGGCAAGGACTGTCGGCGTTATTTTCAACATGACGCCCGCCTGAATGGACTTGCTTTCGGTTGCGCTGTTTGCCGCATTCACAACCACAGACCGGTCAGTGGTGATCTGAATGTTGGCTTCTTTGCCGCTCAGAGTTGAAATATAAGGTCTTGAAATCAGACGGGCTTTATTTGTGCTGACCAGCATGTTGATGGTCGCTGTGAACTTGGTCAGGTTATTAACTGTATTTCCGGGAAGTTGTGAAAAACTGATCCGGGAAGGAGTGTCTTTAGAAAAAAAATCAAGATTGATTTTCTCAAACCTTCCGTCCGCAAGCTCCTGAAGTTTTGCGCCGATGCTTTCCAATGCGTCAGTATTGTACTGCACTATCAGAACTTCGATGACCACATGCTGAACTTCGCCGTCTGCTTTCATCAGCATCTGAGTGGCTTTGGCAATTTCTCTGGGCGTACCTCTGAGAAAAAGGCTGTTTGAGGTAGGAAGAGCGCCATATTTGATTTCGCCCGCGCTGTCTCCGCCTACTTTCGGACCAGCACCTGCATCAGCACCCGGCGGCGCAACATCGCCGAACAAACCGTTTAACAGAGCGATAGCGGTCTCTGTATCTATGTTTCTCAACGGGACTTCCGTATATATTTTGGCTCCCGGCTCTTCTGTCTGAGGCTCTGTCGCACTTCTGATGCCGATAATTCCATCATCTCCGACCTGAGCGGTCAGAAGAATGGGTTTAAGAATGAGATTCAAGGCATTTAAGAATGGAAGCCTGTCAAAACGGGCGGATACTTTTCCGTGAAGTTCCACATTCTCCAACATAAAAGACCTCCCGGATTCGGCAAATATCCGGCGGACAACTTCGGGAACAGAGGCTCTCTCCAAATCCGCAGTCACTCTGTCTGCTTCGACTTTCAGCGTTTTGATGCCTTTGACAACTCGCTCGGCTGCTTTTTTCTTCATCTCATCGCTGTTTTTTACCAGAGCCTCAACCAGAGAATTGAGTTCCTTGTCGTCCTTTATGTCCGGGGCATTTGAACATCCGGCAAGCACAAATAATGCCGTGCTTATGACTATTGCTGCCAATCGGGTTGATACAGGTTTCATACGGCGGCTTCCTCCTCATTTAAGTTCAATTATGTTAGTGGTATATGCGGCACAAGCTTGTTTAAAATTTCCTGACGTTCTTTGCATCCGCAGGACTGTCCGCTGGCGTGTTCATATTTTTTTGCTATGTCATCAAGATTTAAGGCATGGGCAATTTTTGCAACGCAATCTCCTAATCCCATTCCTGCTTTTATATTTGTCCTTACCTTCATCAGTATCTCCCACGAAAAACTATGAACACAGAGAAGACAGATATTTTCCATCTTCTCCGTGTATTTAAGAATCAAACGTAAAATTTAAGCTTATTGTTGTACATCCGGAGGAGCTGCCGCGCCCTTTTTCTTGCTCTTGATCAGCCCCATACCTTTCCCCATTTTTTTAACGCCCTTCAACATCTTGCCAAAATCAAAACCAGCTTTTACATCTGTTTTCACGTTCATTCCTTGCTCTCCTTTTTGCTAAATCACCGTCTGTTACTGCTACTCGGTGTAGCTCACATCAAGCGGAGTCTCTTTTACCGCCGCTTGCGATTTCCTTTTGCCACTTATTTTCCCTTTAATGCTTGCCAGTCCCTTTTTCAATTTACCAAAAAAACCGCCAGCCTTTACATCTGTTTTGACTTTCATTCTTTATGCTCCTCTTTTCGGACATCAGCCGCCCGTTTATATTTTTTCCTATTTCCGAATCGAAATGAAGGAATAAAACCCGGCAAACACAGAGAAGACCGTTATTTCTCAATCTCCTCTGTGTTTTTTGACGATCAATATAATTTAATTACATTGCCGGTTCTTCGCCCATGTCTGCACCCGGAGCGCCTGCGCCACCTGCCTTAGCCATCTTAGCTTGCAGTTTAGCCATTTTCTTTTGCAGTT
>DZCT01000495.1:0-1777 GCA_022736535.1 Desulfatirhabdium butyrativorans
TTTTTTTTTACTTTAATTCAAAAATGTTAATTTTCTGAATGTATGTCCTCAATAGGGATTTGGTATGATACCTTCAGCGGATCCGGACGCGCCGAGATGTCACCCGTCAGCCCCCTCTCACCCCGAACCTCTCACCCATTTAATATTTCGGATGCCCTGTAATCTTTCGGATATGCTCGTAAAACGGTTTCAACTGCGGGTACATTTTTTTGTAAACTTTGCGGTACAGCGCATCATATAATTCATAAGTTTTCTGATTTGTTTCAAATATTTCTCCGATATGTGTCATGCCGGCAATGGCGGCGTTGAAGTCATCATAAACGCCGATGCCGAATGCCGCGGCGATTGCAGCGCCGAGTCCCGCGGTTTCATAAACATGGGGTCTGGCTGCCGGAATGCCGAAAACATCTGCGGTAATCTGCATGGCATTTCTGCTTTTTGAGCCGCCCCCGGATACCCGCAGACCTTTAATCGGAATCCCTGTGCGCTTTTCAATACATTCCTTTCCTTCCCTGAGCGCGTACGCGATCCCCTCCAGAATCGAGCGGTAAACATGCGCCCGCGTATGAATATCGCTGAAACCGATGATACAGCCTTTTGCCTCGGGTCCCGGAAAACGAAGCCCCGGGGTCCAGTAAGGCTGCAGCATCAGTCCCATGGATCCCGGGGGAACGGTATCCGCGAGTTCGTCAAAAATTTCCTCTGTTTCAATGCCTCTTTTTTCAGCAGCCTGCTGATCCCGCAACCCGAATTCTTCTTTAAACCAGTCGAGCATCCAGTAACCGCGATAAACCTGCACTTCGGTATTGTAAAAATCAGCGATTGCCGAAGGATAAGCCGGGACCCCGGGCAGGGGAGAGACATATTCGGCATGGTTGACATTGATGGTGGCGGTTGCGCCGCAGCTCAGGCACGCGACCGACGGCGCTGTACAGCCTGAACCGATGACTTCGCAGGCTTTGTCGGAGCCGGCGGCAATCAGACGAAGCCCCGCGGGAATGCCGGTTTCTTTGGAAGCATTGACGCTGATTCTGCCCAGGGTTTTGCCCGGGGCAAGCAGTTCCGGCAGTTTGTCGCGGGTCAGCATCAGTTCTTTCCATTTCCAATCCCAATCCGGCGCCCAGCGCAATTTTTTGTAATCAAAGGGAATATAACCGACCTGACAGCCAATTGAATCTGCAAATTCTCCCGACAGTCTGTAGGTGAGATAACCGGATAACAGGAGATATTTATGCGTCTGCTCCCATACTCTGGGCTGATAGGCTTGAATCCAGTTGGGTTCGGCTTCTGTCCGAAAATGATGAATCGTGTCGCCTGCCCCTGTGAGTTTGAAAAACATCTTCCAAAAAATGCTCATGGATTTCAGATTGTATGTTTTCCGCTGATCTGACCAGATCATGGCTGGGCGAAGGGCTTTGCCGTTTTTATCCACATTGATGGCCGTTCCCCGCTGGGTGGTCAGTGCGACGCCGGCAATGCGTTCTTTGGCGATTTGGTTTCGCTGCCAGAGTTTCTGACATGCCTCGCAAAGCGCTTGCCAGAACACTTCCGGGTCCTGTTCCGACCATCCGGGATGCACGGAAAAATAGGGCTTGAAAACAACCCGTTCTTTTGCGATCAACTGTCCGTTGATGTCAAAAATCAAAGCTTTCACACTTTGCGTGCCGCTGTCTATGGAGAGTATGAGGTCTTGATTAGCCATGTTAATTGAGAAGTGAGAAGTGAGAAGTGAGAAATCAGCTCTGTCATTCCGAGCTTTAACCCTGTCATTCCGAGC
>DZCT01000495.1:1877-3544 GCA_022736535.1 Desulfatirhabdium butyrativorans
TGAGAAGTGAGAAATCAGCTCTGTCATTCCGAGCTTTAACCCTGTCATTCCGAGCGAAGCGAGGAATCTGAGATTCTTCACTTCGTTCAGAATGACAATTCATTTCTCACTTCTCAATTTTTCTTATCTGTTCCCCGGATAATGGGTCCGTTTCCAATATTCAAAATACATTCTGATTTCCTGTTCCCAACGCGTTTCATCCCAAGCCAGCACAGGTTCGCAAAGCTTTCGGATTCGCCCGATGTGTTCCTTTCCGCCCTGCGGCGTCAGCAGCCCGATTCTTACCCGTCTCAAGAGAAGGTCTCTCAGATGTCTGATATGTTCATGCTTTGCGGCAAAAGGCAGTTCCGCCCAAAGCGTAAGCGTTCCCGGAATAAGTCTCAGGTCTTGTGAATCGGCTGTTGTGACAATCTCATTTGCGCCTGCGCTGCCGTATCTGCCGCAGAGGCGCCGCCGCATTGAATGGGATATGCTGCAATCTTCCGGCGGCTTATCATGCGGAGTCGGAAAAAGCGGTGCAGTGCAGAGCGAGTTTGAAACTCGCTTTGGGGACAAAAACGGCATCGCGGCTTCCAGCGCATCCCATGCCAGCTTGCGAAAAGTTGTGAGCTTTCCGCCGGTGACGGTGACAAGCCCCTTGTCTGTCCACACCACATGCTCGCGGGATTCCTGCGAGGGCTTGAGTTTGCCTTTGCTGAGGACGGGACGGATGCCCGCAAAGCTTGAAAGACAGTCCTGAAAATCGCAGCGTGCCGGAAACAAAGACGGAAAAAGAAAATTCAGGGCTTCTGTGAGATAGAGAAATTCCGCTCCTGTCATAACAGGCTCAAGCGAAAGCTCCGGATGATCCACATCGGTTGTGCCGAAGATCACCGCGCCTTCCCACGGAATCACAAACAGCAGTCTTTTATCTTTGGGATGACTTAACAGCATTGCATGAGAAACCGGAAGTTTATACGCCGGAAAAACCAGATGGCTTCCCCTCAGCGGACGGATATGAAGGCTCGGATTCGGAGACGGATGAAGTTTTTCCGCCCAGACGCCCGCGGCGTTGATGACAGCAGGCGCGGAAAGACTTCTGCTTTCATGCCTTTCCGTGTCCTGTATGCTTGCACCCGTCACATTTCCCCGGCTGTCGCGGAGGATTTCGGTCACAGCCGTGTAGTTCATGGCGCAGCCGCCGTCTGCGACAGCTTCATTTATCAGGCGCAGAACCAAACGGGCATCATCCACTTGAGCGTCTGAATAATGAAATCCGCCGACAAGGTTTTCATGGCGAATGTGCGGCGCACGCTGTAAAAATTCTTTTTTATGATAAAATCTGTGTTCCCAGTTTCCTGCCAGCAGATCATAGAGCGAAAGCCCGGCTTCCATCAGCCACCTTGACGTACCGTAATCGCTGTAAATCGGCGTCATAAATTCCAGACGTTCAACCAATCCCGGGGCTTCTCTGAGCAGACGCTGCCGCTCCGCAACCGCATCCCGCGTCAGCAAAATTTTGCCCTGCCTGAGATAGCGCAAACCGCCGTGTACCAATTTGGAAGAACGGCTTGAGGTTCCCCAGGCAAAGTCATTCTGCTCCACGAGCAGCACCCGGAGATTCAGCCGCACCGCTTCCCGCAGAATGCCCGCGCCGGTCACGCCCCCGCCGACAACAATCAAATCCC
>DZCT01000061.1 GCA_022736535.1 Desulfatirhabdium butyrativorans
ATTCTTCACTTCGTTCAGAATGACACCCCGAAATCACCTGTTCTACACCACTACCGAATGTTTAACCACGAAAGCACGAAAGAAACGAAATCCGGAGTGCAAAAATGAGCGAAGCGAAATTTTTGCCTCTGCTAAAATTTCATTTTAGCACTCCGGAACTACTTGGAAAAATTTTCGTTTTTTCGTGGTTAAATTTTTGTCTGCATTTGCGGCGGATATTCAATCATACTATGAGCAATCTGAAACCATCTGAAATTGTCAAAGAACTTGACAAATACATCATCGGTCAGCATAAGGCAAAGCGTTCTGTCGCCATTGCGCTGAGAAATCGCTGGCGCAGGCAGCAGGTTCCCGAGGAATTGCGGGACGAAATCGCGCCCAAAAATATTATCCTTATCGGTCCCACCGGCGTGGGAAAAACAGAAATTGCAAGACGGCTTTCCAGACTTACGGATTCGCCGTTTACGAAAGTCGAAGCTTCCAAATTTACCGAGGTCGGCTATGTGGGCAGAGACGTTGAATCTATGGTCAGAGACCTTCTCGAACTGACCGTCAACATGCTGAAAACAAGGGAGCAGGAAGCGGTTCAGGAAAAAGCTTCGCACATTGCCGAAGAAAGAATGCTTGATCTGCTCCTGCCCAAACCCCGAGCGCATCAGCCGCCTGAAACGCCGGGCGAAATGCACATTGAGCTGGTCGGGGAGAGCAGCGATAGAACGTCTTCCACAAGAGAAAAACTGCGTTCCATGCTTCAGGACGGAAAGCTGAACGAGAGATACGTTGATATGGATGTCGCGGATCGCTCCTTGCCGGTAGTGGAAATTTTTTCCAATGTGGGCATGGAGGAAATGGGCATCAATTTCAAGGATATGTTCAGCAATATCATGCCCAAGAATACAAAGCGGCGGAAGCTGAAAGTCTCCGAGGCGATGAAAATTCTCATTCAGGAAGAAGCCCAGAATCTTGTGGATATGGATAAAGTCGTCAGCGACGCGATTGAAAAAGTGGAGCAGTCCGGGATTATTTTTCTGGATGAGATAGACAAAATCGCGGGCGGCAACGGCGGTCACGGTCCCGATGTTTCCAGAGAGGGCGTTCAGAGAGATTTGCTTCCCATTGTGGAAGGCTCTACCGTGACGACCAAGTACGGGCCCGTCAAAACCGATCATATTCTTTTTATCGCTTCGGGCGCGTTTCATACGGTCAAACCGTCTGATCTGATTCCCGAACTTCAGGGACGTTTTCCCATTCGGGTCGAATTGGATTCACTCGGTCGGGAAGATTTTGTGAAGATATTGACCGAGCCGAAAAATGCCCTGATTCTTCAATATGTAGAACTGTTAAAGACCGAAGGCGTTGAGGTTGTCTTTAAAGAAGATTCGATTGAAAAAATTGCGAGCATTGCCGAAGAAGTCAACAATGTCACCGAGAACATCGGCGCGAGAAGACTGCATACGATCATGGAATGTCTCTTGGAAGATATTCTTTTCAATGCGCCGGACATGCAGGGTGTGAAAGTTGTCATTGACGGAAAATATGTGAACGACAAGTTAAAAGACATCAAGGACGATCAGGATTTGAGCCGGTATATTCTCTAGGAATTGAGAAGTGAGAAGTGAGAAATAAGAAATGACGAACAACATTGCAGATATATTGATAGAAGCGCTGCCTTATATCCGCCGTTTTTACGGCATGACCATTGTGATCAAATACGGCGGTCATGCCATGGTAGATGAGCAGTTGAAAGAAGATTTTGCCCGTGATATTACGCTGATGAAATTCATCGGTCTGAATCCGGTCGTCGTACACGGCGGCGGTCCTCAAATCAATTCGGTTTTGGATCAGATGGGAATATCTCCCAAATTTGTGAGAGGAATGCGTCTGACCGACGCCGCTACGATGGACGTGGTGGAAATGGTTCTCGGCGGCAAGGTGAACAAGGCGATTGTTGCCCAGATCAATCAGCAGGGCGGCAATGCCGTAGGCTTGAGCGGCAAAGACGGCGGTCTGATTCTTGCCAAAAAACTTCAGATTGTCTATCAGGAAGACAGCAACAAACCGCCTGAAATCATTGATCCGGGATTGGTCGGAGAAGTCATAAGAATTAAGCCCGATCTTATCAATACCCTTACAGAGCGGGGATTTATTCCGATTATCGCGCCGGTGGGCGTGGGAGAAGAAGGCGAGACATTCAACATCAACGCCGATCTCGTGGCAAGCAAAGTCGCCGCAGCGCTTTCCGCAGGCAGGCTGATTCTGCTCACAGATGTTGACGGCGTGCTGGACGCGGGCGGCAATCTCATTTCTTCCATGAATGCGGAAGTCATTCAGAAAATGATAGCGGACAAAAGCATTTCCGGCGGGATGATTCCGAAAATCGAATGCGCTGTGG
Organism: Desulfatirhabdium butyrativorans; assembly: GCA_022736535.1. Classification (GTDB taxonomy): domain Bacteria; phylum Desulfobacterota; class Desulfobacteria; order Desulfobacterales; family JAIFKL01; genus JAIFKL01. Next base: position 2,393 of record DZCT01000061.1, read on the forward strand.
AGGCATTGCAAGGCGGCGTCGGAAAGGTTCAGATTATCAACGGAAAGCAACGCCACTCCCTGCTGCTGGAACTTTTTACGGACAAGGGTATCGGGACGGAGATTACGCTATGAGCAGCGAAATTATCAGCAAAGCGGATAAGTACATTGCCGCGACCTATAAGCGGACGCCCGTTGTGTTTGCAAAAGGAAAAGGCTGCACCCTGTGGGACAGCGAAGGGCGGGCTTACACGGATTTTGTGGCGGGCATTGCCGTGTGCAATCTCGGACACGCGCACCCCAAAGTTGCCAAAGCCCTTGCCGCACAGGCAGAGATACTTTTTCATGTCTCAAATCTTTACTACACCATTCCGCAGACCGAACTTGCCGAATGGTTAGTTGAACACAGTTTTGCCGACCGGATGTTTTTCTGCAACAGCGGCGCGGAGGCAAATGAGGCAGCCATAAAAATTGCCCGGAAATATTTCAAGGACAAAGGCGGCGCCGAGCGATATAAAATCATCACCATGGAGAAATCGTTTCACGGACGCACGATGGCAACGCTTTCCGCGACCGGGCAGGACAAGATTAAAAAGGGATTTGATCCGGTGTTGGCAGGATTTGATTTTGTGCCGTTCAACGACGTTGAAGCGCTGTGGAAAAAGATCGAGACTTCAAGCTTTTGTGCGGTTTTGCTGGAGCCGATTCAGGGCGAAGGCGGGGTCCGCTGTCCCTCTCCCGAATATCTCAAGGCTGTGAGACAAATGTGCAATGAAACCGGCACGCTGCTGATTTTTGACGAGATACAGACAGGCATCGGCAGAACCGGCAAACTTTTTGCCTATCAGCATTTCGGCATTGAGCCGGACATCATGACGCTGGCAAAAGCCCTTGCCAACGGGCTTCCCATCGGTGCAATGCTGACAAAAGAAGACATTGCTGAGGTCTTCGGACCCGGTTCTCACGCCTCCACCTTCGGCGGCACGCCGGTCATCACAGCCGCATCGCTTGAAACGCTGAAGGTGCTTTCCGAGGAAAAGATCATTGACAACTGCATGGAAATGGGGCTTTATTTTAAGGAAAAACTGCTGGAACTGAAAAGCCGGTACGATGTGATTGAAGATGTTCGGGGGCTGGGCTTGCTGATCGGCATGAAACTGAAGATAAAAGGCGAATCTATCGTAAAAACCTGTATGGAAAAAGGCTTTGTGATTAACTGCATACAGGACAATATTCTGCGATTTGTTCCGCCGCTGATTGTCGGAAAAAATGAGATAGATTCCCTTTTGGCGTGTTTGGATGAGATATTCGAGGGATTGAAAGAGTGAACCACGAATAGACACAAATTTTCCACGAATGAAGCACGAATGAAGTTAAAAAAAACATGTGTTGATCTCGTTCCCACGCTCTGCGTGGGAATGCAGGCCGGACGCTCCGCGTCCGCCTTCGGGACAAACAGCGTATTGCAGGAGACGTCGCTGCCGGCGGACGTTCCCACGCAGAGCGTGGGAACGAGAATCACAACTGCTTAATTCCTATTAAAAAAATTCGTGTGTTCTTATTCGTGAAACCTAATTTAATAAGATTAGTCGTGTTAATTCGTGGCTAAAAATCCTCATGGGGGATGAGATGAGATGAAAAAAGATATACTGACGCTTTCGGACCTTTCCGAAGCAGATGTTCAAAGGCTTTTGACTCGTGCTGCCGAGTTGAAAAAAAGGCACAGACAGGGAATTGCGGACAGACCCCTTGCCGGAAAAACAGTGGGGCTGCTTTTTGACAAACCCTCAACCCGCACACGGATTTCTTTTGAAGCCGGAACCGCGCAGCTCGGGGGAACGCCGATTTTTATCAACGCCAAAGATACGCAGATATCCAGAGGCGAACCGGTGAAGGATGTGGCGCGGGTTTTTTCAAGATATTTGGACGCGCTGGTGATCCGAACTTACGCCCAGAGTCTGATTGAGGAATTTGCAAAATTTTCCACAATTCCGGTAATTAATGCCCTGAGTGATTTGTATCATCCCTGTCAGGTTTTGAGCGACATCATGACCGTCATTGAACACAAAGGCAGGTATAAAAACTTGAAAATTGTCTGGGTGGGAGACGGCAACAATGTCGCGCATTCATGGATGAACGCGGCGGCAGTTCTGGGGCTGAATCTGGTGTTGGCATGTCCTGAAGGCTATTTCCCGGACCCAGCGATTGCGGAAAGAGCATTAGCGAAGAAATGCGGCAGCATTAGTATGACTTCAAATCCGGCGGAAGCGGTCAAAGATGCGGATGTAGTCTATACCGATGTGTGGGTCAGCATGGGCGACAAGGAAAGCGAGGATAAAAAGAAGGAATTTCAAGCTTTTCAGGTGAATGCGGAACTGCTGAAACATGCCTCAAAAGAAGTGATTGTCATGCACTGCCTGCCGGCGCACCGGGGCGAAGAGATAAGCGAAGACGTTATGGAGGGACCTCGCTCGGTTGTCTGGGATCAGGCTGAGAACAAACTCCATCTCCACAAGGCTGTGCTGGATATATTGATTGAGGGTTGAATATTTTTGCCACGAATGAACACGAATATCTCACGAACTGAAGAACACGAATTGTATAAAATACAATATGAATTGAATATCGAAATACCACGAAAAGAGATATAAATTTATTCGTGTTGTTTATTCGTGAGATATTCGTGTTCATTCGTGGCTGAATTAATAGCTGTGCTGGATATATTGATTGAGGGTTGACATTTTTTTCGCCACGAATGGACACGAATATCTCACGAACTGAAGAACACGAATTGTATAAAATGCAATATGAATTGAATATCGAAATACCACGAAAAGAGATATAAATTTATTCGTGAGACATTCGTGTTCATTCGTGGCTGAATTGATAAAGGAAATTAACTATGGCTGATAAGATAAACAAAGTCGTGCTTGCCTATTCGGGCGGGCTTGACACATCGGTAATTCTGAAATGGCTTGTCGAGAAATATGACTGTGAAGTCATTGCCTTTTCAGCCGACATCGGGCAGGGAGACGATTTAGATCAGGTCAGAGAAAACGCCCTGAAAACCGGCGCGAAAAAAGTCTATATTGACAATCTCAGAGAGATATTCATAAAAGATTATGTGTTCCCGGCATTCCGTGCAAACGCTATTTATGAGGGACAATATCTCTTGGGAACATCTCTGGCACGCCCCCTGATTGCCAAACGCCAGATGGAAATCGCCCGCATAGAAAACGCGGATGCGGTCAGTCACGGCGCAACCGGAAAAGGAAACGATCAGGTGCGGTTTGAGTTAAGTTATTTTGCCATTGATCCTGATATAAAAATCATTGCGCCCTGGCGGGAATGGGATATGCGCTCCCGGACGGATTTGATGGCGTTTGCCGAAAAACACGGGATCAAAGTGCCGACCACTGTTGCAAAACCTTACAGCACTGACCGGAATCTGCTTCATGTCAGTTATGAGGGCGGCGTGCTGGAAGACCCGTGGAAACGCCCGCCGGACGATATTTTCACACTGACGGTTTCCCCGCAGGATGCGCCGGACAAAGCGGAAATTGTTGAGATTGCATTTAAGCAGGGCGACCCGATTGCCTTAAACGACAAGAATCTGTCTCCGGCAAATTTTTTCAATATTATGAACATGATGGGCGGTCGTCACGGCATCGGCAGAGCAGACATTGTGGAAAACCGTTTTGTGGGCATGAAGTCCCGGGGCGTATATGAGACGCCGGGCGGCACGATTCTGAGAGCCGCGCATCAGGCAATCGAATCGCTCACCATGGATCGGGAAGTCATGCACCTGCGGGATTCGCTGATTCCCAAATATTCCGAGCTGATATATTACGGTTTCTGGTTCTCGCCGGAAATGAAACTGTTGCAAAAAATGATTGACGAGACTCAGAAAAATGTCTCGGGGACCGTGCGGCTGGAGCTTTACAAAGGAAATTGCCGGGTGATCGGACGCAAATCAGAGCAGTCGCTTTATCGTGAAGATTTTGCCACATTTGAAAACGATGATGTCTATCGCCAGAAGGATGCAGAAGGATTTATCCGTCTGAATGCGCTCCGGCTGCGGATTCAGAAGATGATAAACGGGTAGTAAAGTAATAACTCAACAAACTAAGTTTCTTGAAGAAACTTAGTTTGCAATACACTGATGAGTTCTGTAGGGACACGCCGCCGGCGTGCCCCTGCATGTCAAACATGAGCATAAAAACAGGAGGTAATACCAATGGCAAAGAAACTGTCGAAAAAAGAATGGCAAAAACGCAAAGTACGCAGAAAAATAGCTCGCAAAGCCAGACGGGTTAATCGGCTGAGAGCGTCGTAGTTCGGCGTTCCCCAGCATATTTGCACCAAATGTGCTAAAAATCTTAGCTCCGTAGGAGCGTCATATTTGTAGCAATCGGATACAACCCCCGAACAAGCCCCGTAGGGGCGACATATCTCATCTACAAATATGACGCTCCTGACGGGGCTGACAAAAATTTTGATGATATAATTGAGGAAAGAGATGTCATATTTACAAGCGATTTAAACCTTTGCATATTTTGCGTCTTTTGCGAGAGATTCAGGCTTTGCATTTCGTTCCTTTTCTAACCCTAACGGGACAGTCTGTTTAAGATAAAGCTTATGAAAAACCTTCCACTATTTGAATCATCTGAAAAAATTGACTCATATTTCAATCCAAACTCGAATATTGTTCTTTATCAAGGAGATGTAAATGATTTTTTAAAAACCGTCCCTGATAAAACGGTCAGTCTGATTATCAGTTCACCGCCTTACAATTTAGGTAAAGAATATGAAAAAAAGGTTGAGATTACAGAATATTTAGAAACACAGGCGCAAACCGTAAAACAATTTCACCGTATTTTAAAAGATACAGGCAGCATTTGCTGGCAGGTCGGCAATTATGTCAAAGAAAGCGAAGTCTATCCGCTTGATATTTTTTATTATGGTATTTTCAAAAAATCAGGCATGTTTCTAAGAAACAGAATTATTTGGCATTTCGGTCACGGTTTGCACTGTAAAAACAGGTTTTCAGGAAGATATGAAACAATTTTATGGTTTTCAAAAAGCAAAGAATATGTCTTCAACCTTGATTCAGTCCGGATTCCTTCAAAATATCCCGGCAAGCGTCATTATAAAGGGAGTAAAAAAGGAGACTTATCAGGAAATCCGAAGGGGAAAAATCCCTCAGATGTTTGGGAGGTGCTGGCAAATGACTGGGAAGAGGCTATCTGGAACATACCGAATGTAAAATCAAATCATTGCGAGAAAACCATCCATCCCTGCCAGTTTCCGGTTGAACTTGCCGAAAGGTGCGTTCTCTCTTTGACAAAGGAAAATGACTGGGTGTTTGATCCGTACACCGGCGTCGGTTCTTCACTGATTGCCGCGATAAAAAACAGGAGGCGTGCAATGGGAAGCGAAAAAGAAGCGGATTATGTCCATATTGCTCACGAGCGTATGACTTCTTTTTTTAACGGAACATTACGCCTGAGACCAATTGAAAAGCCGGTTCATGAGCCGAGCGGAAATGAAAAAGTGTCTCAGTTTCCTTCGGAATGGAGAAATAAATGATTGTGGCGGGAGTTTATTCTTTTAACAGAGGCAAAGAAGTAATCGAAGAAAAATTTTATAACGAATTGATTGAAATCAGGAAATGTATAAATTCAGTAGCGAGCGAAGATCATAAAAATAAAGTCAGCAAAGAAAAAACGATGTCGGGCAAAATACTGTACAGCCCGCCTTCATTGAATAAAGCCTTTAAAGATCAGTTTAACGCATTAGGTTGGAGTAATTATAAAGTTCCTTGTGAATATCCGACAGAATATTATGTGGGGAATTATCAGTCTCCGGCTATAGCCGTATCAGCCTATCGCGATATGGATTTTGTGAAAAACCGGCTGGGCGTAGAGGTTCAATTCGGCAAGTACGCTTTTATGGTCTATAATGTTTGTGCTAAAATGACTATTTTCAATAAATTGAGAGTAATTGATGCCGGTGTTGAAATTGTCCCCGTTAAAGAATTTGCAAATCAAATGTCAACCGGTGTCTCGTATTTTGAACAATTTATATGGGATTTAGAACACAGAGGTGTTTCTGATATTGATATTCCTGTGCTTATACTGGGCATAGCCGGAAATTGACTAAGCTCAAAATAACTCATTCATTCGCCTGAAGAAAGTATGACGGCGATTTGCCTAATAAGATAATAAAAATATAATTGACTCATGAGGTTATATATGTCCGAAAAACCCTGGGACGGCAGATTTTCTCAAAGAACCGACAAACTTGTGGAAGCTTTTACCTCCTCCATTCAGATTGACCGCAGGCTCTATGAATACGACATTGCGGGAAGTATTGCTCACTGTAAGATGCTGGCAAAAGTCGGCATTATCACAGATGATGAAGCTTCGACATTGGTTCAGGGGCTTGAGCGGATCAAAACGGAGATTGAGCAGGGACAGTTCCGCTTTGATGACAGTCTCGAAGACATTCACATGCACATTGAAGACCGGCTCTTTCAGTTGGTCGGAACAGTTGCCCGAAAGCTTCATACGGCGAGAAGCCGCAACGATCAGGTTGCATTAGATGTTCGGATGTACTTGCGGGCTGAGACATTGAATATCATCTCACGGCTAAAGGAACTGAGAAAAGTTTTCGTGAATCTTGCCAAGGCAAATATGGACGTGGTGCTGCCCGGATACACTCATCTACAGCGGGCGCAGCCGGTGCTTTTGTCTCATCATCTCATGGCATACTATGAGATGTTTACAAGGGATTCGGAGAGATTCCGCGACTGCCTCAAACGCATTAACGTGATGCCGCTCGGCAGCGCAGCCCTTGCCGGAACGACTTATCCCATTGACAGGCATTGCACGGCGGAACTGCTGAATTTCCCGAAAGTCTCTGCAAACTCTATGGATTCCGTAGCAGACCGGGATTTTGTGATTGAATTTCTGTCCGATGCGAGTCTCTGCATGGTGCATTTCAGCCGTCTGTCCGAGGAGTTGATTTTATGGTCTTCCGCGGAGTTCGGCTTTGCGGAATTTTCAGACGCATTTTCTACCGGCAGCAGCATCATGCCTCAAAAGAAAAACCCGGATGTGGCGGAATTGGTGCGGGGAAAGACCGGCGGCGTGTTCGGACATCTCATCGCTTTGCTGACGCTGATGAAGTCATTGCCCATGACTTACAATCGGGACATGCAGGAAGACAAAAAGCCGCTGTTCGAGGCTGCGGACACGCTGAAAGCATGTATTGAAATTTATGCGGCAATGCTTCCGACTATGAAAATCAACAAAGAGGCGATGTATCACGCCGCGAGTTCCGGCTTTCTGAATGCCACTGATATGGCGGATTATCTCGCGAGTAAAGGAATGCCGTTCAGGGAAGCCCATAGCTGTGCGGGCAAGGCGGTTGCCTACGCGCTGCGCCGGAAAAAGGAGCTTCATGAACTGCGTCTTGAAGAATTGCAGACATTTTCATCTCTGATTTCGGAAGATATTTTTAAGTTTCTGACCATAGAGCAGATGATTGACCGGCGGAAATCCCACGGCGGCACGGCTGCGGAGAATGTCATCGCGGCTGTAAAGGAGGCGGAAAAGCAGCTTGAGATATAGACATAAATTATACTTCCCTATTGCCTTAAAGCAAGAAAACGAAAAAAATGTCTTATGAATTTTACACCGGTATAAGCGAGTACGCAAAAGCAGGCAGACATCGCATGGAGGATGCACGGGCATTGTTCGAGGCTTCCCGATGGCGCGGCGCGATGTATATGGCAGGATATTCGGTTGAATGCCTTTTAAAGACAAAATTGATGCTGATATACGGTTGTCGGAATCTTCACGAACTTGAAGAGGAATTGCAACATCGCGGTGCGATTAATCATCACACAACAGTTTTCACACATCATCTGGAATTGCTGCTCCGACTGGCACAAGGTTTTGAAAGGCTTCGGCAGAATCGGATACTTTGGCCTCAATTTAACATTGTGAACCGATGGATTCCCGGATGGCGATACACAGCAAATCTCTCGAACTGTGAGGATGCGGAAGACTTTTTAGATGCTGTTGACAATATGACGCGTTGGATTGAAAACAGCTTATGAGGAGTAAATCTTATGGCAAAAGAAGAGTTGAAGAAAAAAATTTATGATATTCTCAGAAAAGGCTACTTCGACGGAACTGACGATGCTGTTGATGTCTCAGACGGACCTGATGACAGTGTTCATTTAGTCGTGGTCAGCCGCAAATTTGACGGCAGGCGTCTGAAAGAGAAGAATGATCTGATCTGGTCTCAACTGATGCAGTATCTGGCAGCAGATGAATGGGGCAAAGTTTCATTGTCAATCGGAGCAAGCCCGGAAGAAATAAAAGCATCCTGATAAAGAATGCGCTGCATACATAACAACAATGAACTTCATGAACTGACGCTTGAAGAATTGCAGACATTTTCTGCTCTGGTTTCGGAAGACATTTTCAAGTTTTTGACGATAGAACAGATGATTCAGCGGCGGAAATCCCACGGCGGCACGGCTGCGGAGAATGTCGCGGCGGCTGTGGATGCGGCTGAAAAACAGCCTGAGACATAATCACTCGTGTAAGTAATAGCTGAAAATCACAGCAGAGCCGGATCAGGCATTACACAAGGAAACAATGATGAACTGGCAGGAACTATGCGACCATCCGGGCTTGGGAAATTTACCTTTTAAGATAGAACTGAACGAAAAGGGACAAATTGTCATGTCTCCGGTCAAAGTGTATCATTCTCTGTATCAGGCTGAAATAACATATCTTTTGCGCTCAATGCTGAAAGGCGGAAAAGCCCTGACCGAATGCGCTGTCAAGACCCGTAAAGGCACAAAAGTCGCCGATGCCGCATGGGCGTCATCAAAGCGTCTGGAGCGCATCCGGCATGAAACAGAATGCTCGGTTGCGCCGGAAATCTGCGTCGAAGTCATATCTTCGGGCAACACAGATGATGAGATAAAAGAAAAAGCTGCCTTGTATTTTGAAACCGGCTCTCAGGAAGTCTGGATTTGCAAGGCAGACGGAACACTTGATTTTTATTCTGCCGAGAGAAAATTGGCGCATTCCGTGCTGGTGCCGGATTTCCCGAAAAAAATAGAATAAAGCTGTCACAATTATCGGATAGAAAAATGAAAGGTGGTGGTGTAGAATAGGTGATAAACTCTGTCCCTGTCATTCTGAGCGCAGCGAAAAATCTCTTATTATAACAGTATATTATAAAAATGAGATTCTTCACTTCGTTCAGAATGACACCCCGAAATCACCTATTCTACACCACTACCATGAATAAGGCAACGGTGCAGAAGAGGTGATTTCAGGGTGCCATTCTGAGCCGAAGCCCTGAGCGGAGCGAAGGGTCAGCGAAGAATCTCTTATTATAACCGTAGAGACACAAAATCTTGCGTCTCTACGGGCTTTACTAATTAATGTCTCAATTCAGACCTTTCACCCACAGACCGTAATAACCCATCGGAATGTAGGCATTGGAATCCGTAAAGAAAATCTTGTTGTACCATCCGTCTCTGTAATCCTCAAGCAACAGCCGGGTCGGATCGGAAATATCATAACAGGCAACGCCGTTGTATGATGTGGCAAAAATTTTCCGATTTTTCGCGCCGATCATGTTGAACATGCCGGTGGGCAGCTCGTTTTTGTATGCAACGAGATTCTGAACATCCGCAAGATCAATCACCGTCAGCGTGGCAAGAGATGAAGACCACCAGTATCCGCTTGACAGATAGGCACGTCCGTCCGAGATCAGAATATTGTTGAAATATCTGTCCAATTCAACCGTATCCAGCAGAACCGCTGTGTCGCCTTCTATCTTCACGGTGTTGAAAGAAATGTCCTGAGAATAATCCGCTTCAAGTCCCCATACCGTATCCATCGTATAAGCATACTGACCGTCCGGCGTCATGCCCACGCACGCGCCCGGCATGTTGATCGAAAAGAGCGATGCCGGTTTTGACGGCTCAGACACATCCACTCTGCCGAGATAGTATTTCGCCTGCGGCCGTTCATTGACATCCGGATCGGCTTCCTTTTTGTAGCTGAAGAAAACCATATCATTCTGTGCAAAAAGCCCCGTGATGCCGGAAACTTCGAGCGGGAATTTCGCTGTCACCGCCGGCGCATCCGCATCGGAAAGATCAACAACCATCAGTCCGTTGAATACTTCCGGAGTTGTCTCATCCGCGTATCCTTTGACAATGCCGCCGTCTTCCGTAGTGTAATAAATCGGGCGGTCATAGTAATAGTTGTTCACCGTCGGGAACACCAGCAGGTCGTCTCTGACCTGAAGAATCTGCTGAGAGTAATAATAGGGATAAAGAACCGCCCCGCCCTTCGCGGGCATAATGCCGGAATAACTTCCCGGAACTTCAACAGAACCTTTTTTCGCCGGTTTTGCCGGATCGGAAAAATCAAAAACCGTCACTTTGGAGAAGGAATACGAATAGTAAGGCACATAAACATCGCTTTCAGTGTATTCTTTCTCATAATATCCGTTGGTAATCACATACACAAGATTTCCGTTGCCGAGAATGCCGGTGTAATATCCGCCTTCGTTCAGAACGGTTTCGCTCACACCGTCAACCGCATCCGGCTCGGACATGCTCACTGCCATCAGGCTGTAATTTCCGTTGCCGTCAATGACTACCTGCACACCGTAGCCGTTTTCAAGTGGCATAAAATCCGTCACATTGCGAACCAGCGTGCATGATCCGGTGACAACGGGTTTGTCACGGTCGGCAGCATTGATCACTTGAATCTCGTCTGCGGATACCGAGAACAGCCGATCTTGGAAACTGCGGCTGCGAAGCACGCTGCCTTTCTGACTCACCCAGCCCCGAACCGTCAGGTCTGCGGATGTGTAGTCAATGAGTTGCAGACGGCTTTCGGTGCGATAAGTTCCGTCGCTGTAATTCGAGAAAGAATAAGGCAGCAGAATCAGCCCCATATCATCCAGAATGGTGAATGCCTTCACATCATCATAACCCGAAGACGTGCTCCAGCCTTTTTCATCGCCGAAAGACACGCGTTTGACCAGCGAAGGCTTTGTCGCGTCTGAAACATCAAACAGCGACACCGCCACTTTCCATCCGTCGGTATCATCCACGCCCAGGGCAATCAGGCGGTCGCCTTTGACTTCGATATGTGTTGACCACCCGGGAACAATCAGTTCGCCTTTGACGGCAGGTTTGGTCGGATCGCTGAGATCAATGACCCAGAGCGGATCCTTGCGCTCATACGTCACCATGTAAGCCCGGTCCCCGTCAAAACGGGTGGCAAACAACTGCTCGCCTTTTCCCAATTCCACCGCGCCGACCTGATTCAGTTTGTCAGGATTGGCGACATCAATCACAAAAAGATTGCTGAGTCCATTATCTGCCCAATTGTATGTGCAGACCCGGAAATATCCCTTGCTGTAATCCATCTTGTATTCGTCTGCAATCTGTCCCGGAACCTCAATGCTGCCTCTTTTGACAATCGCTCCCTTCGGGTCCGAAATGTCAACATAAGTCAGCGTGGTTCTGCTTTCCGTGTAATAATTAGGACTTGAGGAGATGAACACGGCTTTGTCCGTCACATGCACATACTGCGCGCTTCCTTTGAAATCTTCCCGATCCGCTTCTTTGATGTTGCTCGGATCGGAAATATCAATGGACGCGATATAGACATTCTGCTCCGGTGTCTCATATTCATAAGGCGTTGCGATGAGCTTCTCGTCTGTACTGCCTTCAGCCGTAACAGCGGGAACGGCTGCCGCATCTGTCGCTGTTGCGGTTGTATCCGTAGCAGCAATATCCACAGGCATGGGTTCTCTCAACAGCGGATAGTAGTAATACGGATTTTCCGAAGACACCACATACAGAATATTTCCCACAATGCGGGAATCGGTAATCGAGCCGTCGAGCAGGAAAGAATCGCTGATTTTCGGTTTGGTTTTGTCATTCAGATCAACAACCGTAATGCGGCTCTGTGCGCTCACCGACTGAGCGGTGTTTGTTCCCACAATGCCGTAAACCGGCTCGTTCCCGGCAGATACGATGATATACGCCAGATTGTCACGGATATACATTTCCTTCGGCTCGCCGGTCACGTCAGCCCGTCCCGAAATTTTAGGCTGATCCGGTTTGGAAATGTCACAGACAAACAAACCCCGATACTGATTCAGAATGTAGAGATACGTTCCTTCGATTTTGATAATGTCGGCTTCTTCAATCTCACGGGCAACGTCGGCGCCGTCGCCGACGGTATCGTCCGTCGGCGCTGCAATTTCAGCATATTTGTCCGCGTAGCTGTTTTCATCGGCAGAGACAAATTCCGACTGTGTTCCGATGATAACCGTATCCGATTCTTTGCTCAAATCCGCCGTGCCGGTCCATACGGTTTCGGAAACCGGCTTTTCATTTGTAATCACTCGGATCAGTTTGACCCGGATAACACCGGCGGCGACATCAGGCACTTCCACCTGAAAATCATAAGTACATTCGCATTTGCAACGGTTCACAACGCCGTCTGCCGTCACATCGGCTTTGTCATTTTCATAAATTTCGTAACTTTTATCTTCATCATTCCATGTCACTGTGACCGAGCGGTTTCCGCAACAGTTCAGCGTGACGTTTTCATTCAGAAAAGTTACGGTCTTTGAGCGCAGATCATATTTCCATGTCAGACTTTCCACTTTGCCGCGGCCTTTGCCGGTTTCCGATGTATCCGTAAAACCGCCGCATTCGCTGACTTTGCTGTTCTGTCCCAGACCTTCCGAACCGCTCTGCGTTGTCATTCCCGCAAGCCAGCAGTTGTCTTTCCACGCTTCAAATTCTGATTTCTGATCTGCTTTTTTGTCAGAACGGTCTTCAATGTTGACCACGCCGTCGCCGTTGTAGTCGCCGCAGGACTGTTTTTTGTTCCAGCAGTTTTTCTTCCATGTCTGAAAATCTTCGTCCATGGCTGCTTTCTTTTCCGTGACATCATTTCTGTCAACAATGCCGTTGCCGTCGGCGTCAGCCTCACATTCATGACATTCGCCGTTATAAAGGACATCAACGCCTTCCTGAGTCGCCACACAAAGGTTGGAATAGGTCTTGCCGTCAGCGCCGCAGACCGGATCATAAATCATGATGCAGGCATCGCCGGCGCCGGTTCCCTGTCCGAGAACAGAAACATTCAGTCTGAAGGTTGAAATTGCCGAATCCGCGCTCTGCCAAGAGCGGTAATATGCAATTTTGACCGTTGTGCTGCCGGCTGAAACCGCTTCAAATCCGAAGAGTTCTTCTCCGCCGCAGCCGACAACAGTTTCTTCGCAGGCAGACGCGTAATTTTTGCTGCTGTGCTTCAGCACGCTCTGGTCAAGGGTTTCAATGCTCCACCGGTATCCGGTGGAAGGATTGCTCGTCAGAGACACGCTGATCGTGTCGCCGATTTGCAGGCTGACAGATTTGCCGTCATCTGCGCTCGTGAATGTTCCGGCATCAGCGGCAAAAGCCGTTCCCGAAGCCAGAAAAAGAAATAGGGTCAATAATGCTGCAATCTGTTTCATGGTTTATACCTCCGTTAATGGGTTGCGGATAAAAAATCAGGCGCCTTCTCTATCCAGTTTTTAAAGGCATATATGTCATGTTTATCTGCCGTTGTCAAAATATTTGCCGTGAAAATTGAGTAAAAAACGGCTAAAAAACGGAAAAGCATATTTTCTGGCATGATATTTGCCTGTAATATCGAATTTCTTCCGAAGCCGGTCCGGAGTGCGTCGAATCTTATACCGATTCGCTGTCAAAAAACGGTGTTCTCCGTAAAACCGCTTTTTAAGCGGTTTAAGCGATTTGAATCTGTTTTCAGCCGGGGCGCTTTACGGTCTGAAAAGACCGATCTTTGAAAGCGAATTGGTATTATACCAATTCGCTTTCAAAAAAAAGAGATTTATAATGCGAAAAACCGCTTCGC
>DZCT01000062.1 GCA_022736535.1 Desulfatirhabdium butyrativorans
CCGTGTCGGCTCCGAAACCCTCAAGCACAGATGCCATCATCACATCCACAGAGGGCATAAACAGATGATTCGGTTTTTTGGGCGTCCGAATCAGAATATTTCCGTTGGATCGCTTAAACAGCATCAGATGATAGCCGCCTTTTGCCAAATAGAGCGTTCCCGGCTCCACAATCATTCCCGGCTCGGCTTCCACACAGCGCAGGGGACACTGCGAGTCAATTCTTTTCGCGTAGGAAGCGATAAAAGGCGCGGGCATGTGCTGCACAAGAAAGACCGCCGCAGGCAAATCCGCAGGCAGAAACGGCAGCACCTCAAACAGTGTTTTGGGTCCCCCTGTGGAAATGCCCATCGCAACCGCCCTGAACCCGGGTCCCTTTACCGATGCGCTTTTGAGACGGAACGATTTCTGGCGGGTTCTGAGATTCGACAGTTTTTCTGCGGAACAGATATTCTTGCGGATAAGCTTTTTTATCACGCCCGGACCCGCGGCGGCTTTGATTTTTTTAATAATTTCATGCGCCACCGAGCCCATCTGAACTGTAACCGTGCCGCCGGGTTTCGGCACGTAGTCAAACGCGCCCAGTGCCATGGCTTCAAAGGTAACGGCTGCGCCCTCCTGCGTCAGAGAGGAAACCATCAGTACCGGCGCAATTTCTTCATTGACAATGATCTGCAAAGCCGTGATGCCGTCCATTCCCGGCATATTGACATCCATTGTAATGACATCGGGGCGCAGTTCACGGGCTTTATTCACCGAATCGTCGCCGTCTCTTGCTGTTCCCACCACCTCAAGATCGGGGTCAGACTCGACGATTTTTTTAAAGACCGCCGCATTAACGCAGAATCATCACATACCAGAACGCTGATTTTTTTTTTCATAACGCAGAATTATTCCCTAATGTCATTAGCAATTAAATATTCTCGTTCCCATGCTCCGCGTGGGAATGCAGACCGGATGCTCCGCGTCCGCTTACGGCTGTGTCCCGGGAGACGTTCCCACGCAGAGCGTGGGAACGAGATCAATCTCTTAAATTTACTCCGCAATTTCCAATTTTTTCTTTCCCGGTTTGTCTCCCTCTGATGCTTCGGTATCCGGCTTTGTCTCCTTTATCTCCTGCTCCGGCTCTGCGGAAATATTTTCCTCAGCCGGCGCCGGTTCCGCAATATGTTTAGACTCAGCGCCCGGATTGTTCATTATCTCGCTCAGTTTCCTGAGTTCGTCTTCATCCAATATCTTCTCCACATTGAGCAGAACCACCATGCGCTTGCCCCCGTTGATCTTGCACACGCCTTCCATATATCTGTTCGCACTGCCGGTAATGACGATATTCGGAGTTTTTACAATGTCCCGCTTTTCAAGACGTAGCACTTCATTGACCTGATCCACCCGCAGTCCGGTTTTATTGCCCCCGATGTCAACAATGATAATTCGGGTCCGATCATCTGTTTCCCGGTTCTCCAGCGCAAAGAGCTTGCGGATGCTGATAACCGGAATAATGCTGCCCCGCAGATTGGTCATGCCGTCCACAAAATACGGCGCACGGGGGACATAAGTAATTTCCGAAAGCCGGTTGATCTCCTGCACCTGCATAATGCGGATGCCGTATTCTTCCTTGTTGACGGTAAAGGTGACCAACTGCTCCTCAGCCATGCTCTGCTGTGCCAATGATTTTTTATCCGCTGACGTATCTCCGCTTTCGCCCCGCTCTTTGTCTTCTTTTCGGAGTTTCTCGGAAAGCAGTCTGGCGGTTTCCCGTGAGACTAATGCAGATTCGTCCATAATCATAATCAGACGCTCTCCTTTGTCCAATTTTGCCACGGCTCTGATTTCCTTCCGCTCTGAAGAAGCCATGAACGGGGTTTCATCAATTACGGATTTGGGAACACGGATGACTTCATCCACCCAGTCAACCAGATAGCCGATAGTCATACTGTCCGACCTGACCACCAGCGCGCGCTGATCCCCCAGAACATGCTGTTCCATCGCTGTCTTCAATTCGCCCATAATGCCGATGACAATCTGCAAGAGCGGCGGAACAGTCTCATTGAAAAAAGAGATCGCCGCACTTTTGGAAATTTCTCTCTTTTGCAATGCTTGGGACGCGGCGTCGTACAAGTCCCACCGGCTTTTTTTCAATCGCTTGATAACAGCTTCGATTTCAAGTCCGGATGTTTTATAAGCTTCGAGCCACAGGCCGAAAGGCGTTTCTTTCGGATTCAGGGTTCCCGTAAAATGAGTCCCGGCTTCAATCATATAACGCAGATTTTCCACCCATTCCCGATGACTTTGCGCGGCATTGTCAATCACCGCATAACGCTCCGAAAGCAGCCCCGGCAGACCGAGCAGTTCCCGCAGATCAATAATCGGGAGCAGATGATTCCGAATGGTGAACAGCCCTTTGACATAAGCCGGAACATTGGGAACCGCTGTAATCTCCGTAATATTGATGATTTCGCTCACTTTGTCAATATCAAACGCGTATTCATCTCCCGCGACTTTAAAAGAGACTAACAGTTCTTCCGTGTCCATTACTTCTTCGTCGAATGATGCTGCCGCTTCCTGACGGGCTGATGTCTCGCTTCTGCTGCTTCCGGCTTCTGTTTCTGCGAGCAGCACCTCATCAAGATTGAGCTTCAGTATGAGACGTTCCCCGTCGTCAACCTTTACCACGCCGCTGAGAAACTGCCGGTCAATCCCCCTGCAAACAGCGGGCGGCGGTTCTTCCTGTATGTCCTGCATCCGCATGACTTCCCGCACGCTGTCAACAATCAGGCTGGTCTGAACGCCGCCGGTTTCCACCACCAGCAGGCGTGTGTGATCCGTGCTTTCCGGCGTATTCAGAGAAAAACGGATGCGGGTGTCAATCACCGGCAGCACATTCCCGCGCAGATTGCAGATACCCGCGACATAGCCCGGACTTCGGGGAATCGGTGTAATCGCCGGCAGTCGGACGATCTCTTTGACATTTGCGATTTCAACGCCGAATTCCTCATCAAGAAGCCGAAACACCACCAACTGCTTTTCCCCTGAGGATTGAGAAGTGAGAAGTGAGAAGTATCAGTTTTCACTTTTTCATTCTTCACGTTCTTATCTGTTTTCGTCATTTTTCAGCCCCCTTTGTGGTTATGAGGTCAGAGGTGAGAGGTACGAGGTACGGGGGTAAGCCTCCCTCTGACCTCTGACCCCTCACCCTTTCTCAGCTTCCCGTGTTTTGGAGTTCATCAGCCTGACTGGCGATATCCTCGGTTGCTTCGGCGATAATCTGCATTCCTTTGCTGCCTTCTTCAGCGGCTTTGGACGCTTCGTCTGTAACCTTGCTGGCTTCTTCGGCTGCATTGGCGATTTCGATCACGGCTTTGTTTGCCTGTTCCAATGCCAGCTTGATTTCGTCCGCTCCCCGATTGATTTCCCTGATGCCTTTCTGAACATCTTCCATCACTTTTTCAATGGTATCCAAGTTATCGGTGGTCTTTTTCGCGCTCTGAACTTCTTCCGCAGCGATTTTGCCGCCCATCTCCAGATCATTGGCGACAATATTGATCTGCGTCTGCATAGACCGCACCATATCCTTGATCTGCTCGGCGTTTTCAGACGAGTCATTTGCCAGGGTCCGAATATCGCCCGCGACTACAGAAAATCCCCTGCCGAATTCCCCGGCGCGGGCAGCTTCGATAGAGCCGTTCACCGCCAGCATATTGGTTTGAAGGGCAACATTCACAATTTTATCAACAATTTTGTTGATATTGTTGGTCCGATCATCCAATATCCTGACATTTATCACTGCCTGTCCCGCAGATTCCGAAGATTTTGCGATGTTGCTGATCAGATTGGCAACATTCACCTTATTTTTAACAATCAGTTCCTGCAACTTCGCAATCTTTTCCTGCGAATTTACAGCACGTTCGCTCATTACCGTGACAGCCTCTTCAAGCTTTAATCCCAGGTCTTTATTCTGCTCCGCAGCTTTGCTCTGGTTCTGCGCGCCTTTGGCAATCTGCTCCAGCGCGGTCATAATCTGTCCTGCGGAAGTGCTTGCTTCTTCAATGTTGGCTGACAGTTGTTCAGCCGAGGCAGCGACTTCTTCCGCTGATTTCGTGCTGTCAACCGCGTTTCTCAGGTTTTCAGTCAGTTCCGCAAGATTCTCCGACGCGGTCTGCATTTCGCTGAATGCCTTGTTCTGTTCGGCAACCGCTTTGCTTGCCTCCTCAGCCGCGCTGCTCTGTTCTTCGGAGTTGCTGGCGATGTCTTCCGCGCCCTTCATATAATCCTCTGCTCCGGAGAGAATATCTGTGTAATTCTTTGTAATATCAGCGAATTAGCCTTATCAAGCGATTCTTTGGAAAATTCATCTCCGGCTTCTGCGGACTTGGTAATCTGCGTGATCGCCGCCCGGGATTCCTCGGCTGCCGCAGATGTCTCTTCCGCCGCGCTGGCAACGGTTTCCATCGTATTTCCCAGTTCTTCCGACGCTCCGGATGCCTGTTCCAAAGAAGAAGTCATTTCGGCGACTGCGGAAGCCAATCTTTCCGCAATGGTCTGCTGCCGGGCAAGGGTTCGCGCCCGGGCTTTTTCTTTTGCCATTTTCCGGGCTTCTTCCCGTTTTTTGCTCAGTTCGTCCGAGTCTTTTTCTTTCTTATCAACCGCTTTTCCCGTTTTTACGGAATCGGGTCTTGCCAATTTTTTTGCCATGTCCCATCCCTCCCAAAAGATTTTTGTTTCTCGCAAAGACCGCAAAGGACGCAAAGAAGAAAAAAAGAAAAGATATTAAGATATTAAGATATTAATTTTTTTCTTATAAACTTTGCGCCCTTTGCGAGAGACTAATCACTCAATATCGCAAGATTTTTTTTTGCTGTTTCATTGTCCGGTTCACGTTCTATCACATGATTGAGCGTGTTTTTTGCCTTTTCGTAATAACCGAGTTCCGCATAAGCCACCGCCAGATTAATCATGGCTTTTGTGTTTTCAGGCTCGTAAATCAGAAATGCCTGAAGCAGCCCCATCGCATCAACAGGATTGTCTTTTTTCAGTTCCTGAATTGCTCGTTCAAACAATGTCTGAACCAGCGATTTTTGACGGGAGAGCAGTTCTGAAAGCGAGTCATTCTCGCGTTTCAGAGATTCTGCTTCTGATTCGAGATATTTTATCCGGGCTTCGTAAGTAGCGGTTTTCGGATTTTCGATGCCTTTCTGCCGAAGCAGTTCTCCCAGACGCGTCCTCACCGCGCTGTCTTCTTCCATTGACGCCCTCCTACAAAGATAACGCTCCTACGGAGCTAAGATTTCTCGCTCCGCTCGAAATGACAATGTATTTACTCGAAATGACAATGTATTTCCGCCGCATCAATCCGATCTGCCAGTTCAATATAATCCGAAGCGCCGGTGCTGTCCGGTGCATACTCCAGAACCGATTTGCCGTGACCCGGCGCCTCGGTGAGACTGATATTCATCCGGATGCCGGGCAAAAGTTTGTCTCCTCCGAAATGCGTGGCAATATCTTCCATAATTTCCTTTGCAATCCGGGTGTTTTTGTTGAAAAATGTCGGTATCACGCCCGCCAGCCGCAAATTCGGATTCCACGCCGCATTGACCGTGTAAATCAGCCGAACCATTTCCGCCAGCCCTTCCAGATTCAAAAAGTGCATCTGCATGGGAATATAAACTTCCTGCGCGGCAGCCAGCGCGGACATCATCAGAAGCCCCGCCGAAGGCGGCGGATCAAAAATCACATAGTCAAACTCGCCCGCTTTGCCGGATAATTTTTCCGAGAGACGAATGACGCTGCCTTCCTGACAGGAAAATTCGGTTTCAAAATTAATGAGATAGCGTGAAGAAGGAATCAGGCTGACACGCTCAAGATGAGTGGAGACAATGACATCTTTCAACTCGGATTCTCCCCTGAGCAGTTGATAAATTCCGGGGTGTTTAAGCCCCTCGGCATTTCCTGTCGAAAGGGTGGCGTGCGCCTGCGGATCAACATCTAAGAGCAATACCGACTTCTGCTTTTTTGCCAGCGCATGGGCGACATTGACGGCTGTTGTGGTCTTTCCGCAGCCGCCTTTCCTATTTGCAAACACGATAAATCGAGTCATAAGAGTTGTTCCGTAGTATCACTCCGGAGTGCTAAAATGAAATTTTAGCATTTGCGACTGCAAAAAACGCTTCGCTTATTTTTGCACTCCGGATGGTCAAGCCTTTCCGAAAAGCGCATTCCGCACCGCCGCTTCCACAATGCCGTCAACCGGCAGTTCTTTCTGCTCCTGAAACTGCTTCACCGCGGTATGTGTGTGAGGACCGAAAACACCGTCAACCGTGACTTTAACGCCTGCTTTCAACAAAGCCTCCTGCACTTTTCTCACATCATTGCCACGCAGATAGGGCGTGGTGAGGAAAAGCGTCCGCTCCTGCTCATCTGCCGGCGGAAACTGCAAAGGCTTGTTATCACAGCTTATGTCATTCATACACATCAGTTCCGGATCCTGACGGTAGTTGTTATAATGCAAGGACTCGCGGACGCGTTCCAGCAGATTTCTCCGGCTGATAAAGCCGCCGGTTTCCCGAATATGCTTGCAGAAAAAATAAGTAAACGCGCCGTTATACGTTCCGTTGACGTTAATATCCGCCGCCTTCTGATCCGCACGGCAGGCTGACCACAAAATATGTTTCCGCGTGCTGCGTTTCCCGAAGCGATTTTCCGTTTTAAAGCCCCGGGTGGGTCCGAGTTCGCTTTCCTCGCCTTCATGCCGAAAAGCAATATCCGGCGGGGGCGGCAAATATCGGGAGACAACCGTGTTTTCAGGAGGAAAAGGATCGGGAGAGCGTGAGATATTTCCTGCCCCGTCGCCGGAGTGACAGCAATCTAAAAAAACTTCCAGCAGACAGCCTTCAGGCAGTTGTGAAAAAATCGCATCCAACTCGTCATCGAGAATAAAATTTCCTTCCCAGTCAAAGTCTGCGGGACAGAGCAGTTCATCCATCGCGTCTTCGAGTTCGTCGCCGCTTCGGTCCCGAATCTGAGAGCCGTGACCGGAAAAATGAAAGACCATGAAATCTCCGGGCTGCGCTAATTTTGCCATATAATTCAGGCGGTAAAGAATTGCTTCTTTTGTGGCTCGGCTGTCTTCCACCACACGAATGTCATTATTCGTGAAACCGAGATAAGTTTTCAGGATATACCGCATATTGCTCACATCGCTCAGACAGCCTCTCAGATCACTGAGTCCGTGATAGTCATTGATTCCTACCAAAAGCGCCCTGCGTGCCATAGAAAATCCTCCCGGGTTCGGGGTAAGAGGTTCGGGGTCAGGGGTCAGCAATCCCCCTCACCTCTCACCCCGAACCCCTTACCTTTTTTATTTTTTCATATTTTCAGCAATATCCTTAAAATACGGATAGTTGTTCCCGTGAATTTTCTCCCGGACAAAGATCGCCATTTCCTCGGAAGAGACAGACCTCGTGCGGTTCTCGCTGTCCGTCACCGTCACATCGCCTTCTTTTACTGCATAGTTGAGTAATGCGAGCGCATACCATCCGCCGGCTTCGGGCTTATCCAGAAAAATCGTATAACCTCCGAGTGTTCTGAAAGTATCGAGCATGTCATTTGTTGTTTTCCATGCCGGGGGCGGCGGAATGGCACAGCGCAACTCCCGAATATAAAAGACTTTGCCGTTTTTATATTTCTCCAGAAAATCAATGCCTCTTTTGAGACATGCCCGGATGTAGGGATTGTTGACTTCAATATCTATGATAAAAAGCGCGGGAATGTCCGAGTGTCCGGCAGTCATCATCATGCACTCAAAATCCGTATATTTGTCTTCAGAAGGGCGGAGAGATTCGATGGCAAATCCGCTTTGAGCCGGATTGTGGCTGAGATAAAGCTCCAGCGCCCGTTTCAGCCGGCTCCGGTCCGGCTGGTACCGGTTGAAATCCGCCTGAATCAGCCGATACTGATGGGCAAATTCCTCCTCCAATTTCTCAATCGGAAACGCGGCTTTCACGATTTCCTTATCCGGATACAGTATCTGCTTGAGACGCTGATTTGCGAACATAATCACCTGTCTGGGACTGTGAAGACGCGTCTTGAAAATGTTCGTCAGTTCGGCTTTGTCAAAAGGAAAGAAATCTGCCGCGTCTTCTTGGGAAAGCACGGTCGCCAGACGGGTTCTGACGATTTCTGCGGATTGCTCGTCATTGCAGCCTTTCAGTTGAAATTCATTTGTCTTGAGCCGGGTAATGACTTGCTGGTTCAGCTTTTTCGTGAACTTTTCCTCCCACTGCTGCCCCCGCACAAAAACAAGCGGCAAAATGGCTTTTGCTCTGTCAACGAGAAATTCAACCATTTTTCCCAGCGAATGGATTTTCTCGTCCGTGTCGTAATTTTCCAGACGGTCAAAGCAGATCACCAAAGGCTGTCCGTAATAGACCAGCAGCACGCCGAAACAGCTCAGAATATTTCGGGATTTCTGCTCCAGCATTGCAGGAGAGTCTTCCAAACGGGGCATGACCCGAAGCAGCGCGGCGTCTTCATTGTCAATGGCAATGCCTTTGAGCCAGTCCATTGCCGCGGAGCGTTTTTCCGGGGACTGATACTGAAACAGAACTCTCAGAAATTCTTTGGGAATATCGGGAAATCTCGCCCGGAGAAAATCAACGGCGATTCTCTCAATTTCATTGCACTCCTCAGAAGCGGGCGCGGGGGGCGGCGTTTTTTTCTCAAGCACATCTCGGACGATTTTGCCCAAATCCCTGAACATTTCCACGCCCAGCTTCTTTTTTTTAAATACATTCAGAGACTCTTTTCGGAATCTGCCGAATAACTCGCCGAATTTTTCTTTTTTGGGCAAAGCGCGGGCGGAAAGCGATGAGGAACCCTCTGCAACCTGCGACCTGCAACCTGCGACCTGCAACCTGTCCCCTGCCTCCGCTCTGACTTCGGCAAAAATTTTATCCAAAATGACGCTCAGTTGAGTGGCGTCCGAAGATGCGTCAATCGGATAACAGAGATTCACCATCACTTCCCGCAGGAGATAGCGGTAAGTCTGTTCAGGGTCCTCAATGGGCTGAATATAAGCAAAAGAAAAAGGAAAATGCGCCTGCCTGCCGTATTTCAAAATCCTGCCCACCAGATGCGTCTTGCCGCTGCCGACTTCTCCGAATACCAGCCCGGCGCAGCCCAGCGCGGGATTTTTGCTTTTCTGGTCAATCAGTTGTGAAATTTCTTTAAATGCCCGTTCATTGACGGATCTGACATCGGGATATTTGTCTTCCCAAGGGTCCCCGACGCTTGAAGATGTAAAAGGATTTTGCTCCCGCAACGTGTTCAGTTTATTCTCTTTGTCATTCATATCCATATCAATTCTCCCCCCACCAAGTCACATTGATGTAAAGCAGGCCGTTTTCATCTGTAAATGAATCTCTTATCTCCTCTTCGGTCAGGGTCGTCGGGTCGCCTCCGTGAAGTTCGATGGTGTAATCTGCCATGAGGTCCACCAGCATCCGGTCAAAGCGTTCCCGGGGCCAGTTCAGGTCTTCCCTGATGCGGTGGATACGGACAAATCCACGCCCTTTTCCGATTCTGCTGTATGCGTCTTTGAATGCGGCGCGCCCGTTTACGGGTCTTTCTTCAAGACTTATCTGCTCGCCGATTTTGGAACAGATTTTCAGACACGGCGTAAAAACTTCGTTGAATGTACAGGCAACCGCGCCCGTTTCCAGCAGCTTGTTCAGTCCGGCAACAAAATCTTTTTTTTTGATGGGCATATTTTTTGCCAGCATTTTCGGCGAAATACCCGGATTCCGTTTGATTTCGTTTTCGATGAGTTCTTCGGGAGACATGCTGTAACCGATATAAGTTGACCTCGGTCCTCTGTATTCCCACATATTTCCCAGATAAGGTCTCAATTTTTTAAGCACTTCTGTTGTCGTCGCCGTCTTGCTTACGAGTCCGAGCCGCTTGAGCAGCATCGCGGGAAGACTGTTTCTGATTTCCGCGACAGTGAGAAATATTTTCTTTTTCTTTTTCAGTAATTCCGATATTTTTATTTCAATATCGGGATGTTCGTCATTGCTTCTGTATCTGATTTCAGCAGTCATTCTTCAAGCCTTTTTCAACAATATTTTTGTCCGTGCTTTTGCCGGTAAAGGACCGAGCCATGCAATATTTACAAAAACGGCATCTGTGACTTTCAGCAGATCTTCAATCTGTATATCTGACATGCCGGAAGTGTCGCCGCCGAGAAGTTCGATTTTCTGCTTTTGCGCCAGTTCCAGAAGCGTGCGGTCAAATTCATCTCTGTCCATTTTGGACAAGGCTCTGAGCAAATCAATTCGGTGAGTTTTCTCGGTTTCGAGTTTGACGACCGCAATTTTGATTTTTTTTTCTGCGTCCATGGTGAATGATTCTCCCGATATGCCTGAATGACTCACCTTACGCAGAAATCTCGCTGCGAGGCTCTGCCTCGCAGCGGAGGGCGGTCTGCGGCTCTGCCGCAGCCGGGGCTTTCTTCAGCCGTTACGAGGCAGAGCCTCATGTCCTGTCCGTTACGAGGCAGAGCCTCGTAACGAGTGCGTAAGGTGAGTGAATAAGGAAACAGGAAATAAATTTTTACCCTTGCCTCTGCTTTTGTAACGTGATAGAAAATGGAATATAAATTCACCTGTCTGTTATGATGAAAGCAGTTTAGCAAGTTTTACTGAAATTGTAAAGGTCTAAGCCTTTATCATTCTGAATCTCTCTGAACTTGTCCGAAAGGTTTATCGCCATGCCGAAAGCGCTTTTAATTTCGCCCGCTCCCGAAGGGCTTGTTGCAAAGGGAACCCGCAAATTTCATCGCCGGTTTCCGCCCCTGTCGCTGCTGATTACGGCTTCGATGCTGGAAAATCACGGCTGGGAGGTGCAACTGAATGATTTAAATGCCGACCGCCGCCTGTCGCCGAAAGATGTGCAGGAAAACGCAAAAAACGCCGATCTCATTGTGATGACAACAAATCCCTATCCGGATTGGCAGTGTCCTTCCTACCGAATCGCTTCCGCGCTTGAATTTGCCCGAAGCCTGCCTTCGGAACGGCTAATCATTACGGGCAGTCACGGTTCTCTTTACCCCGGCGCGATGCTCAGAGAAACCGGCGCGATGGCTGCTGTCCGGGACGAACCGGAGCAGACCGTCTTGGAAACCGCGCAGGTTTTGCAGCAAAAAGGCGATCCGGTTTCAGCTTTGGCGCAAATTGCCGGTCTTTCTTACAGACACGGAAAGCGGATTTCTCACAATCCCGCGAGAAAATTATGTCCGATGGACGAATTTCCGCCCCCTGCATATCATCTCGTGAATCTCGGCGACTATTATTATGAACTGCTGGGGGGAATTTTTGCGCTGCTGGAAACCTCTCGCGGATGTCCGTATTCATGCACTTTCTGCAACCGGAGCATGTTTCAGAACCGGTACCGCAGGCGCACGGGCAGGCAGATTTTGCAGGAAACAGACACGCTGATAACAGTTCACGGGTGCCGGAGTCTGTATATTTTTGATTTGGAATTTACGCTGAATGCCGAAATGGTCAGAACGGTATGCCGTCATCTGATTGAAAAAAAATATGCGGAACGACTCGGATTTTGCTGGGCTTGCCAGACCCGAGCCGATTCTGTGGACGCTGAATTGTTAAAACTGATGAAACAAAGCGGCTGTTCGCTCATTCACTTCGGCATTGAAGCAGGAAATCCTGAGATTCTGGCAAATACCCGGAAAAAAATCAGCAAAGACGCTATTCGCAACGGCATTGAAGCGGCAAAACAGGCGGGCATTCAGACCGCAGGATTTTTCATGTTCGGTCTGCCCGGTGAAACTGCGGCGCATTATCAGCAAACACTTGATTTTGCATTGGAACTGAATCCGACTTATGCTTCTTTTCATCCGCTGATTCCGATGCCGGGGTCCCCGCTGTTTGAGGAAAATTTCGGAAAAGGACCTTATTGGGATGAGCCTTTTCCGGAAAATCAAACGTATTTCAGTCCCGAACAGGAAAGGGAGATTTCCCGCTTTGTCAGAAAAGCCTATCTGAGATATTATCTGCGCCCGCGATATATTGCTGAACGTATTTTCAAAGGAAATCGGGCGGATCATATCCGGCAGTGCAAATTGTTTCTGAGTTTTGTCCTGCAAAAATAAGCAGAGACGCGACATCTTGTGTCTCTGCGGAAAACATTAATGCTGAAAGCAAATCACTGTAAATTATCATCCGAATCAATTTCTTTCTTGACTTTGTTATATAAATTCAATTACGTTAATAAGAACAGATGTCAATTATCGTTTCTTTCAATCATGCTTCAATAAGGAGATCAAAATGTCCGAAATTGTGAAAAAAACAGTATGCAAGTGTGAAAAATGCGGAAACGAGGCGGAAATGACCGTCACCTGCACATTGGATGACGAAGAGCAGAAAAAATCCGCTTCAAAACAGAAAAAACCGGCAAAAGTCAAGGGCACCGCAACCTGTTCCCACTGCGGAAATGAAGCGGATATGTGGATTGATATGTAAGATAGGAGTTACGCAGTTGATCTCGTTCCCACGCTCCGCGTGGGAACGTCCCGGGGCTGCTTTCCGTTCCGCGGCGGACGCGGAGCGTCCGGGCTGCATTCCCACGCGGAGCGTGGGAACGAGACCGCGGGATGAAAAAGTTCAACTGCGTAACTCATAGTAAGAGTTGAAGATTGCGAGGCTTGAAAATTTTCAAGCTGTTCGCCGTCTCTTGTAAAGCGATTTTGCAAATTGTTTTACCGACAGAACGATTTGCAAAATCGTTCTACAGAGAATTTTCAAGCTTCAATTTTTCAATCTTCGGAGGTCAGAAATGGAAGAATGTAAAACAATTCTCGACACAGGGCTTCGTGATGTGATTGTCGCCAGCACCAAAATCAGCCATGTGGACGGCAATGCCGGAAAACTGATTTATCGTGGATACTTAGCCAAAGAACTGGCTGAAAACGCCACGTTTGAAGAAATTGCCCATTTGCTGCTGTATGAAAAGCTTCCGGATAAAAATCAGTTGGAAAGCTTTAAAAAGCAGCTTCTTGCTGAACGGCATATTCCGCCCGAACTTGTCACCGTTATGAAGACCCTGCCCCGGGACGCGCTGCCGATGGATGTGCTTCAGGCTTGTGTGTCAATGCTGGCGGCTTATGATCCTGATGTGAAATCGCCTGTTTCCCGTGAAGGTTCCCTGCGGATGGCAGTACGGCTCATCGCCAAACTGCCTATTATTCTGGCAGCTTATGACCGAATCCGAAACGGCGGAGAACCGTTGAAACCTTCGACAGACCTGAGCCACGCGGCAAATTTTCTTTACCTGCTGAACGGAACCGTTCCGGATGCGGAGGTGAGCAGATTTTTCGATGTCTGTCTGGTGCTTCATGCCGAGCATTCTTTTAACGCTTCCACCTTTGCGGCGCGGGAAGTCGCGTCCACCACCGCGCATATTTACGCTGCCGTCGGAGCCGCGGCGGGTTCTTTGTCCGGCGGGCTTCACGGGGGCGCCAACACCCGTGTGATGAACATGCTGCTGAAAATCGGCAGTCCCGATGCGGTGGAAAAATACGTGAATGACGAATTAGAATCCGGACGGAAAATTATGGGGCTGGGTCATGCGGTTTACAACGTGGACGACCCCAGAGCCTTGATTCTCGCGCCCATGTCGAAAAAAATGGGGGAACGCGTCGGGGAAAGCAAATGGTATGAAATTTCCAGGACGCTTGAAGAAAAGGCAAAAGCCGCGTTCAAGAAGCGGAAAAACACGGATATTTTTGTGAACGTGGATTTTTACAGCGCATCGCTTTATTATTACATGGGAATTGCGGTTGACCTTTTCACGCCCATATTTGCGATTTCACGAATTGCGGGCTGGACTGCGCATGTGATTGAAGAGCAGTTTGCGGACGCCGCGCCCAAGCCCATGCTTTACCGGCCCGAATCCAGATACATCGGCGATTATTGCGGGCCTGATGAATGCTCTTTTACGCCGATTGAAACTCGTTAAAAAATATCTGAGATAGGGCGGGGTCAGGTCCCCGCCTATAGGGAAATCAATTGTCCCCATCTGCACGAAAATCAATTAACGGCGGGGACATCAAATTAACGGCGGGGACGTAACCCCGCCCTACCCGTTTTCCCGCAAACCGGAGGGCAAAAGACTTGCTGACAGGACGAAATTTACGGATGACCCGCCAGCGCCGGGTGATTCTGGATGAACTGCGAAAAGACAAATCGCATCCGAGCGCTGACGAATTGTATGAGACTGTGAGAAAATATATGCCGCGCATCAGCCTCGGCACTGTTTACAGAAATCTGGAAATTCTTTCCGAACTGGGAGAAATACAGAAATTGGAAATAGGCGGGACCCTGAAAAGATTTGACGGAAATCCCAAAAAACATTATCATATCCGATGTATGAACTGCGGCAGAATTGACGACGCGCCCATTGCACTGATGGAACATATCGAAAATGAGATTGACGGTATGACGGATTACAAAATTTTCGGACACAGACTTGAATTTATCGGGCTTTGTCCCGACTGTTTCGACAAAGCCGCAGACCGTTGGCAATGATTTGATTTTTTTATCAGAATGAGGATAACATGAAAGTCATTTTCCACGAAGATTTTTATCAGGAATACACCTCTGATCCCGCGGCAGCACAGGGTCGGATGGAGGCGATCACCTCGGTCATTCAGAATGAGACAGCGTTTGTCGCAGCCGAACCCGCAGCCGAAGAAGACATTGCCGCCGTGCATAGCCGGAAACACATTGAAAGCGTCCGGGAACGGGGGCTTTATCCCATTGCCGCGCTGGCCGCGGGCGGCGCGGTGCAGGCGGCTGAAATCGGACTTGCCGAACCCTGCTTTGCGCTGATCCGTCCGCCGGGACATCATGCCTCTGCCGACTCCTGTTGGGGATTCTGTTATTTCAACAACATGGCGGTCGCGCTTGAATCTCTCAAACGGAGAAACAAAATTCGGACCGCTTATGTGCTGGATATTGATCTGCATTACGGCGACGGCACGGAAAATATTTTGGGCGCGAAAGACTATGTGACGGTTTACAATGTGAAGGCATATCATCGGGCATCCTATTTGGACGAAGTTGCCGGAGAAATGAAAGCCTGCCGTGCGGATATGATCGGCATTTCAGCAGGTTTCGACAACCACAAGGCAGACTGGGGCGGTCTGCTTGAAACAGAGGATTACAGAGAAATCGGTCTGACAGTGCGGGAAGCGGCGCAGCGTAACGGGGGCGGATGTTTTGCGATTTTAGAAGGCGGCTATAATCACAAGGTGCTGGGACACAATGTGATGGCTTTAATCAGAGGGTTATCCGGAAAATGAACGGACTGTTCAAATCTCTCCTGCTGATATTCTTATGCTATTCCGCTTACGGCTGTTCGCTGTTCCTGTTGCAGCGGGAAATCATGTTTCCCCGGTGGTTAGTAAAAACGCCGCCGGAGACGCGGAACACAATTCCCGGACTTGAAAAAATATGGATGGAAACGCGTCAGGGCAAAATTGAAACATGGTTTCTGCTGCCTTCAGGCGAACTTCATACCGAAAAACCCGCGCCCGCCGCCATTTTCGCTCACGGAAACGCGGAACTCATTGACTTCTGGACAGAAGAATTTCGTCCCCTCACGCGTCTCGGCGTCGGGGTGCTGCTGGTGGAATACCCCGGTTACGGACGCTCGGAAGGAAAGCCCTCGCAGGCGGTTGTGACTGAAATTTTTACAACAGCTTATGATATGCTGATTCGCCGGAAAGATGTTGATCCTTCGCGTATCATTCTGATCGGCAGGTCTATCGGGGGCGGCGTGATCTGCCAGTTGGCGGCAAAACGCCCCGCCGCCGCGCTCATTCTCATGTCAACATTTACAAGCCTGAAAAGCTTTGTGAGAAAATATTTTCTGCCGGCTTTTCTCCTGCGGGATACGTTTGACAGCGAGTCGGTGGTTCGCGCTTATCCGGGACCCGTTCTTGTGATTCACGGGACAAGCGATGAAACCGTGCCTTACGAACACGGGCTGAAGCTCCGGGACGCGGCGAAAAAAGCTGAGATGATGACTTATGACGGCGCTGGGCATAACAACTGTCCCCCGGACTGGAATGCTTTCTGGCAGGAAGCAGAGAAGTTTCTCCGTGATGCGGGTGTGATTCGGGGCTCCGCCGCGCCCTTTGAGCCGAAGCCCTGAGCGCAATGAATTGTCATTTCAAGCGAAGACATCTGTCATTTCGAGTGAAGCATCTGTCATTTCGAGCGGAGCGAGCCGAATTTTATAAAATAGGCTTGTCTTTC
>DZCT01000496.1 GCA_022736535.1 Desulfatirhabdium butyrativorans
TGCAAAAAATGCTCTGATTTCCGTTCCTGACAGTAAAACGGGTTTTAAACCCGTTCTACTGCAAAAAATGCTCTGATTTCCGTTCCTGACAGTAAAACGGGTTTTAAACCCGTTCTACTGCAAAAAATGCTCTGATTTCCGTTCCTGACAGTAAAACGGGTTTTAAACCCGTTTAAAATACTGCTGAATCGCCTTGCACAAGCCCGGTATCGTGAACGATTCCGCTGTGATATGCACATCAAATCCCAATTCTTTTGCCGTGTCGGATGTAATGGGACCGATGCTGGCGACGGTCACGCCCTGCATCAGTTGTTTGAACTCCGCATCTCCGGCAGGCAGCAGTTTCCGGAAATTTTTCACAGTGGATGAGCTTGTAAATGTCACAATATGAATGCTTTTTTCTGCAAGCCCTGAGACAAGCATCTCGGCGTTTTCGCTGTCCTGCTTTGTGCAGTATGCAGTCACTTCGTCCACCGTTGCGCCCATTTTCGCTAATTCTACCGGCAGCACGGGGCGGGCTTCTTCTGCCCGGGGCAGCAGAATTTTTTTACCTTTTATTGACTCATTCTTAAATGCCTCTGCCACGGATTCTGCCTGAAATGTCTCAGGAACAATATCGCTGTTCAGACCGAATTCAAGCAGTTTCTTTGCGGTTGCGGGACCGATGCTTGCCGTGTGCATTTTGTGCAAGGCTCTGACATCTTTTCCTTTTTCAAAAAGCCGATTGAAAAAGAACTTCACGCCGTTGACGCTGGTGAACACAATCCAGTCGTAATCAGAAAGCCTGTCAATTGCCGCATCCATGCGAGTCCAGTCTTCCGGAGGCATGACTTTGATGGTAGGGCATTCCAAACAGTCCGCGCCGAGATCGGAAAGCTGCTTGAGCAGATCGCTTGCCTGCTCACGGGCGCGAGTCACCACAATGCGCTTTCCCATAAGCGGGCGGTTTTCAAACCATTTCAGCGTGTCCCGGAGTTTGACGACCTCGCCGACCACGATAATCGCAGGGGCTTTCAGACCCGCAGCTTTCACGCGTTCGGCGATGTTTTCGAGCGTTCCCGTAAGCGTCACCTGCTCGCTGGTTGTTCCCCAGCGCACCAAGGCGACCGGCGTTTCAGGATTCATGCCGTTTTCCGTCAGATGTCTCACGATGTTCGGGAGATTTTTCACGCCCATGAGAAAAACAATCGTGCCGATGCCTTTTGCCAAAGACGCCCAGTCAATTGATGACTCGTCTTTGGTGGGGTCTTCATGTCCCGTGACAAAGGCCACGGTTGAAGTAAATTCCCTGTGCGTGAGCGGAATGCCTGCATACGCGGGCGCGGCAATCGCGGACGTGACGCCCGGCACAATCTCAAACGGAATGCCCGCATTGACGAGAATTTCCGCTTCTTCGCCCCCGCGCCCGAAAATAAACGGGTCCCCGCCTTTGAGACGCGTCACAATCTTGCCCTGTCCGGCTTTCTCCGCAATCAGGGCATTTATGCCGTCCTGCGGCAGCGTATGATCGCCGCCTTTTTTCCCCACGTAGATCAGTTCGACGTTTTTCGGAGCGTATTTCAAAAGCGCGGGAGATGCGAGGTAGTCATAGATAATCACCTCCGCATTCTGAATACATTCCAAACCTTTGACTGTAATCAGCCCCGGATCCCCGGGACCCGCGCCGACGAGATAAACTTTACCTTGTGTTGTCATATAAGCAATATGTTTCTCGCAAAGAACGCTAAGAATGCAAAGTTTCTTGTAAAGCGATTTTTCAAATCGCTTTAAAGCGCCCTGGCTAAGAACAGATAAAATTCGCTTTACTGAGAGTACCGCCGCCGCGCCTCTGCTTTGCGTTCTTAGCGTTCTTTGCAAGAATTTTTTTTATATATTTAATTTTTCAAGCAGTTCTTTTGCGCCCTGAGACAAAAGGCGTTCCGCCAGTTCTATGCCGATGCGCTCGGATTCAGATACGGGTCCCGAAAGGGTATCCCGTATCATGCCCGTGCCGTCCACATTCGCGACCAATCCGCTGAGAAAAAATCTCCCTTCAGCAATTTTTCCGTGCGCGGCGATGGGCGCCTGGCACCCGCCCTCCAAACGATTCAGGAACGCACGCTCTCCCGTGACCACGATCCGGGTTTCCGCATGATCCAATTTCTCAAGCAGGAGCTTGATTTCAGCAACATCTTTCCGGGTCTCGATGCAGAGCGCGCCCTGTCCAACCGCCGGAAGCATGAGGCTTTCATCCAAATATTCAGTGATGCGGTGTTCCAGCCCCAGACGCCTCACGCCTGCCGCCGCCAGCACAACAGCATCCAACTCTTCGGTCTCCAATTTTTTCAGGCGGGTGTCAAGATTGCCCCGCAACGGCGCAATGACTATATCCGGCTTTTTGCAGCGCAGTTGCGCCCCGCGGCGCAGGCTGCTCGTTCCGATGACCGCGGCGGGAGGCAATTCCTCAAATCGAAGCTTTTTTTTGGAAATCAGCACATCGCAGGGATTTTCCCGCTCCGGAATCGCAGCAATACACAAATCTTCCGGTATTTCCGAAGACATATCCTTCATGCTGTGGACAGCCAAATCCACTCTGCCGTCTGAAAGGGCTTCTTCTATTTCCTTGACAAACAGCCCTTTGCCCCCGACTTTCGCGAGCGGCATGTCTAAAATTTTGTCGCCTTTTGTCTTGATGATGACGAGTTCAACGGCTGTCTCTTTGCCGGGGCTTGTCCGCAACAGGCTTTCAATCGCGGATTTGATGTGATTCGCCTGCCAGAGCGCCAGCATACTGCTCCGTGTGCCGATTCTGATAAGCCGCCCGCCCATCAGTGACCGCACGTCGAGCAACTGGTGGCGCTGCATCCGCTGCAACTGCTGGTTCCCGCGGCAGCTTTTACGGTTTCGCCGCCCCTGCCTTTGCTGAGAAATCCGCACGCTGACATCAGTTTGTTTACGTTTTTGCTCTTACATGCCGGGCATTCCGGGCGGTCGTTTGATCCGAAAACCAGATATTCAAATTTATTGTCGCATTTTTCACAATGATATTCGTAAATAGGCATTTTTTTATCTCCTACAGATATTTCGCCTCTGACGAGGCTTTGAAAATGTTTTCTGATGTGATTCATTCTAAATTAATCATTAACGGCTGTTCATCAAGCAGAAAGAAGCGGAAAGAATATGCTGAATCAGGATTTCCAAAGATTCAAAAGCCATAAATAAACGGCAGGGACGTAATCCCGCCCTGCCGTTGCTGAAAGCGGCGCATGGGAATCAAAATCAACTGCGTAACCCCTAAAATAAATTCTTTATAAGTTAAGCAGTTGACCTCGTTCCCACGCTCTGCGTGGGAATGTCCTGCGGCTCTTTCACGGAGGGACGCGGAGCGTCCGGGCTGCATTCCCACGCGGAGCGTGGGAACGAGATGGAGGGGAACGAGAAAACCGCAACTGCGTAACCCCTAAAATAAATTCTTTACAAGTTAAGCAGTTGACCTCGTTCCCACGCTCTGCGTGGGAATGTCCTGCGGCTCT
>DZCT01000497.1 GCA_022736535.1 Desulfatirhabdium butyrativorans
CTAAAATTCGCTCCGCTCATTTCAGCACTCCGGAAGGCTTAACTTAACGGCATTGGACGTAAGCGAGAAACTTTTTATGTTCTTTTGAAGACGCTTTTTGGGTAGTGGTGTAGCAGAGGTGATCGCAGGGTGTCATTCTGAGCCGAAGCCCTGAGCGCAGCGAAGGGTCAGCGGAGAATCCCGTTTTTTATAATATTCTGTTATGATAAGAGATTCTTCACTGCGTTCAGAATGACAGGGACATTTATAATAAGAGATTCTTCACTGCGTTCAGAATGACAGGGACAGAGTTTGTCACCTTATTCTACACCACTACCGTTTTTTGTTTCTCGCAGAGGCGCAGAAGGCGCAAAGTAGAGACGCAAGATTTTGCGTCTCTACAGTTATAATAAGAGATGTTTCGCCGACCCTTCGCTCCGCTCAGGGCTTCCGCTCAGAATGATAGGGACAGGTTTCATCACCTTTTCCACACCACTGCTTTTTTGTTCAATCTGATACAAAAACCGCTTGCAATACCGCCGATTCGTGATTAATGTAATTAACAGATTTGAAATCCTGTAATCCCCAAAATCCTGAAAATCCCAGTTCAGACAGTGGGTGATTTGCAGCATATTTATGAAATAAGCGATATAAAAAAGGTCAGAGGTTCGGGGTCAGCGGTCAGTGGGTGAGGCACTCATATCTCACCCCAAACCCCGAACCTCGAACCCCAACCAAAAGGAGACCTTGTTTGAAAAAAGTATCTGTTTTTATGTGTATTATTTTTCTGCTGTTTCTGTCTGTTCCCTGCTTTGCCGGGGAGCGCAAAATGCTTACCGTCCTTTACACCGGAGGTATGACGGGCAAGCTCAAGCCGGTTCCCCAGTGAGGCGGCAAAACATCGGGCGGGCTGGTCCGGCGCGCAAACATGCTTGAAACTATCCGAAACAACGAACAAAATCTTCTTTTGCTGGAATGCGGCGGCGTTTTGCCTGACAGAGACGCTGCCGAGGACAGGCTGACAGCAGAACTCACGATAAAGGCAATGGGTAAAATGGGATACGCCGCCATGAATCTGGGTGCCGGCGATTTTTCTCTCGGCGCTGATTTTCTCACGAGTATAAAAGCAGAAGTTAAATTTCCGCTGATTTCCTCAAATCTGATGCGAAAAGACACGGGAGAGGCTTTCGGAGAAACT
Source organism: Desulfatirhabdium butyrativorans (assembly GCA_022736535.1). GTDB lineage: Bacteria > Desulfobacterota > Desulfobacteria > Desulfobacterales > JAIFKL01 > JAIFKL01. The sequence goes on from DZCT01000497.1 coordinate 1,178, forward strand.
TATATCATCAGAAATATGGGAGAGATAAAGATTGCTGTTCTGGGCGTCATGCCTTCGGAGGCGTTTAAGAGAATTTCAAATCCCAAGTATTTTGAAAATCTGGAAATTATTCCGCCGGAAACCGCTTTGCAAAAACTTGTTCCTGAGGTCAGAAAACAGGCGGATATGGTGCTTCTGCTTTCCCAATGCGGTTTTGAGGAAACAGTTTTGCTCATGAATACCGTCAAAGGAATTGATTTTGCCATATCTTCCGGCAGCGGGAAAAAAGGCTGTCTTGAGCATATCACTCAGCCGCCTGATACAAGCAATATTTTTGAGGCAACATATAAAGGCATCGGTCTGGGATATTTGAAATTGACTTATGAAGACAAGAAAATTGTCAGTCATGAAAATCAGACGATAACGCTGTTTAAGCCCGCTCCGGCTGAGGATTTGGTCAGCAATCTCTTTGATGAGGTCAAAAAAATGACGGGCGCGCAGGAACGGCAGCAAATGGAGGCTGAAGCAAAAGAATTGTTGAAACTGAAGCCTGAAGAGTATATGAAAAGGATGCTTGAAAAGCAGAACGGCGTGATTTCAAAGTAGTCATTCTAAATAAAAAAGGAATATTCTCATGGAGAAAAAGACATTTTCTGTTCCGAATATCAATTGCGGGCATTGCGTCATGTCCATTAAGAACGAACTGAGCGAGTTGAAAGGCGTGTCCAAAGTGGATGGAAATCCGGCAGACAAGAGCATCACCGTAGAATGGAATGCACCCGCGACGCTTGAGAAAATCCTCAAGATGCTGAAAGAGATAAATTTTCCGGCAGCGTCGTAGCAGCACCCTCCGGAGTGTGAAAATAAAAGGTTCTCGCAAAGCCCGCAAAGCAAAAGAGACTGATTTTTTTTATAAAAAAGCTTTTCTTTGCGTCTTTGCGAGAGATTTCATCGCAAGAGGAGACATCTCATGACTCAGCAGAAAATTACGCTTCCCGTGACCGGCATGACCTGCGCCAACTGCGCCTCGAATATCGAAAGAAGCGTTAAGAAATTACAGGGCGTCACGGAAGTCAATGTCAATTTTGCTTCGGAAGAAGCTGTTGTTTCTTTTGATCCGCAGGAAGTCAGACTACCCGACATTATCGCCAAAATTCAAAAAGCCGGATTCGGTCTTGTTTCCGCAAAAACCGAATTTCCCGTGACCGGCATGACCTGCGCCAATTGCGCCATGAACATTGAGCGAATTTTAAATAAGAAAACGCCGGGTGTGGTTGCGGCTTCGGTCAATTTTGCCTCGGAACGGGTTTCAGTGGAATATCTGCCTTCGCTTACTACGCCAAACGAGATGGCGGAGGCAATCCGAAAAGCCGGTTTTACTGCCATTCTTCCAGAGACATCCGATGAGATAATTGAAGACGCGGAGCAGGCAGCCCGTTCCGCAGAGATAAAAGATCAGACCCGAAAATTTATTACAGGCGCCATTTTTGCCTCCATCCTTTTTATTCTCAGTATGAGCCGGGATTTCGGTTTTACCGGAATGTGGAGTCATGCGGCATGGGTCAACTGGTTTTTCCTGTTGCTGGCAACGCCGGTTCAATTCTACACGGGCTGGGATTACTACGTGGGCGCATGGAAAAACCTCAGAAACCGCACCGCGAACATGGATGTGCTCGTCGCGCTCGGATCGTCTGTTGCCTATTTCTACTCTTTATTGCTTCTTTTCATTCCGCCGCTCGGACATCATGTTTACTTTGAGACATCTGCTGTGATTATCACGCTGATAAAACTCGGCAAAATGCTTGAGGCAAGAACCAAAGGCAGAACCGGCGCGGCGATTCGCAAACTCATGGATTTAAGCCCGAAAACGGCTGTAGTCATCAGAGACAATGCAGAAAAAGAAATTCCCCTTGCACAAGTCGCTGTGGGAGATATGCTTTTGGTGCGTCCGGGGCAGCGCATTCCGGTTGACGGCGTGGTTGTGGAGGGAAAATCCGCGGTGGATGAATCCATGCTCACCGGCGAACCCATTCCCGCGGACAAAGCCCCCGGCGACACGGTGGTCGGCGGGACCATCAATCAGGAAGGTTTGCTGAAATTCCGGGCGGAAAAAGTCGGCAAGGAAACCGCGCTGGCGCAGATCATCAAATTAGTTCGGGAAGCGCAGGGGAGCAAAGCCCCGATTCAGGCTTTGGCAGATCAGGTTGCGGCGGTTTTCGTGCCGTCGGTCATCGGCATCGCATTGCTCACATTTGCCCTGTGGTGGGTGATCGGCGGCGAATTTGTGCCGGCAATGATACGGCTTGTCGCTGTGTTGGTCATTGCCTGTCCCTGCGCGCTCGGGCTTGCCAC
>DZCT01000498.1 GCA_022736535.1 Desulfatirhabdium butyrativorans
GGGCTGCATTCCCACGCGGAGCGTGGGAACGAGAACCAAATGCGTAACTCATAAAGATTTTTTTTTAAAAACTTAGCGTTCTTAGCGTCCTTTGCGAGAAACTTTCAGAAATCAAAACATGACTGACGAAGCACATTATCGAAAATTGGAAAAGATGTATCTGTCTGCGCCGTGCAATGAATATTACGCGCCGCGTATTTCCATTTCCGAGGCGCGGGCGGAAATCCTGATTCCGGTTCAGGAGAGATTTTTTCACACCGGCGGCGCGGCGCACGGAACAGTTTATTTCAAAGCCCTTGACGACGCCACCTTTTTTGCCGTAAATTCTCTTGTGAAAGATGTGCTTGTGCTGACGGTGAATTTTACGCTATACTTGACGCGTCCTGTTTCAGAAGGCGAAATAAAATCTGTGGGCAAGGTGGTTCACGCGTCAAAGAATTTATTCATCGCTGAAGGCTTGCTGTCTGATGCAAAGGGGCGGGAAATCGGACGCGGCACGGGCAGTTTCATGAAAGGAAACGTCAAACTCTGTCCCGAAGTCGGATATGGTTAAAGAACACACAGCGCCTCCCCTTCTCTCCAATAATGATTGGGGGCAAATGTCTGAACCCTGATTCACCTGATTAAAGGATTGTCTTGATTTCTGTTTAGCCTGTTCAGAGTCGGCGATGAAATTCGACAAGTTGGGTCGGCTTGACAGAAATCCTTTAATCCCATAATCCTTGAATCAGGGTTCAGACAATGTGCCGGAAATAATATCTACAAGGATTATGTTTAAGCAGGGATTAGCTCCGTAGGAGCGAGATATTTGTAGCAGCAGCAATCGCAAACGATCCGAACTCCGTAGGAGTGAAATATTCCCCCCGGTTGAATATAAATGAGGGAGGCGGGGATTTTTTCCCAGCCTGTCATTTCGACGAACGAAGTGAGGAGAAATCTTACGCCTGTGAAGGACAAGATTTCTCGCTTCGCTCGAAATGACGATAAGGGGTTCGGGGTCGGAGGTAAGAGGTCAGGGGAGTCACCTCTCACCCCGAACCTCATACCCCGGACCCCGTATTCAAGATTTCTCGCTTCGCTCGAAATGACAGGGGTTTCCTCGAAATGACAGGGGGTTGTAAATATTTCGCTCCTACGGAGCTTGTCTCGGGGGAAAATTTTTGTTCTACAAATATGACGCTCCTACGGAGCTAACCCCTATCAATAAACAATTCGGAGACAAACCATGAGCAATCAGAGCAGTCAAATCATTTCGTGGCGGATACGCCCCGTATTTGTATCGGGGACATTCAGAGACATGCAGGCAGAGCGGGATCATCTGCATGATGTCATATTCCCGGAATTGGAGCGCCGACTCAGCGAGCGGCATTTTCATCTGTCAGCCGTTGATCTGCGCTGGGGCGTGGAGACTATCAGTCAAGCGGAAGAAGAAAAAGACCTGTTCGTGCTGAAAGTTTGTCTTGATGAATTACGGGAAACAGCTTTCTCGGCGACTGGCGCAGAAACACGGGGCATCTGTCTTTACGGAAGACCCGGTTCCGGAAAAAGCGCAGTGTTCGCAGCGCTGTATCGGGAACTGCACGAAAAAAATTGTCTCGTGCTGGCGCACGCCGGCGGCATCAATCTGCGGGCAGGCAGCGTCGAAGCCATGCTGCGGCGATGGATTCAGGATATTGCCCTGTATCTCGGCATGGAAGACAAAGACCCGTCTGAGGGCTTGTCCGGCTTTGATGAGACAAAAAATCTCTTTGCAGCACTGCTTTCACAGGCAGCGGTCAACACCCGTGTGATTTGTCTCGTGGATGCTTTGAACCAGTTCGAGCGGTCAGTCATTGCCCGTTATCTCACATGGGTGCCTGAACCTCTGCCCCAAAATGTCCGCTTGATTACGACTGCCGTTGAGGGAGATGAAACGGCGGCATTGTCTAAGCGAAAAGATTGTCGGCTGATGCCGCTGACAGACATGGATCAAAGCGAAGCCGCTGACATGACTCACAGGATTTGCGAACAATATCACAAAAAAATTCACGCCGATATTGTAGCAAAACTGACTGGAAAAAAACTACCGGACAACTCCCTTGCTGCGGGAAATCCTCTGTGGCTGAAACTTGCGGTGGAACATCTTCTGCTCATGGACGGCGATGATTTTGCAGAAGCAGACCGGCTTGAAGGCACACCCGAACAGAAACTCCACAATTTCATGCTGCAAATGGCAGAGACATTTCCCCCGGAAATTGAGAAACTCTATGACTCCCTGTTTCGCCGGGCATCCGAGCGATTCGGAAAACGCCAGAATATCGCTTGGATTCCCGATATGCTCGATGTCATTGCGGCAAGCAGGCAGGGTTTGCGGGATAGGGATATTCAGGCATTACTCAGCCATCTCGTTCCCACGCTCTGCGTGGGAATGCAGCCCGGACGCTCCGCGTCCGCCTCAGACAGAGAACAAGCAGGGCTTGACGAGCCAGAGCGTCCTGAGAGCCGTTCCCACGCAGAGCGTGGGAACGAGAATGTTTCCGATGTTTCCTTCGACTTCCAATTCGCATTGATACGCCGATATTTGCGGGCGCATCTCACGCAACGCACCGAACAGGGCTTGTGGGATTTCACTCATGCCCAAGCCCGCATGTCTGTGCTGAACAGCAGGTTAGCAGACCCGGCATATTTCAAGCAATGCCATTGCCGCATGGCAGATTATCTCGAATCTCTGCCCCGTGAAGACCCCTTGAGAATCACGGAACGCATGTATCATCTCATAGCAGCAGATGAAAAAGAAAAGGCGGCGCAGCTTTACGGCTCGTTGATGCTTCTGCTTAATGACGCCGAGGGAAAAGCCTGCACCAAAGCCCTTGTTGAAAACATGCTCCGGCAGGGAGAAGAAGGCTGGGCATGGGTGGAATCCCTGCTTGATTTTGCCCGGAACAGTCAAGACGAGAAGCTTTCGCATCGCTTATGCACCCGTTTCAACTTTGATCTTTCGGATGAATTGAAATATCAAGTTACACTCGGTCCCCGGATACGGCTCTTGGAAGCCAATAAAAGCTGTCTCGAAGCCTTTTGCGCCCAATTTCCCGACAATGCAGACTTCGCACGGGACCTGTCCGTCAGTTATGGAAAAATCGGTGATTTATTTCTTCAAAGTGGAAAGCAAGAAATAGCTCTACAATATTTTGAAAAATGCAATACGCTATTTGAGGAGTTACGCACAAGGACGCCCGACAGCGCAGACTTCGCACGGAACTTTGCTGTATCTCATTATAAATTAGCCGGTTATTATCAGGAAAAAGAGGAATATGAACGGATGCTCGAACATTTTCAGAAATTTCTGGATATTGGGCATGAGATGGAGGAGCGGGGGATGTTTGTGGATGCACCGTTGAAGCGAGCGATGGAACAGATTCGGGCGGCGTTGGCGCAAATATCTGAACTGTGATTCGTCTGATTTATCTGATTGGGGGCAGCGGCAAATGTCTGAACCCTGATTCACCTGATTAAAGGATTGTCCT
>DZCT01000499.1 GCA_022736535.1 Desulfatirhabdium butyrativorans
GAGCGGAGCGAAGAATCTCAGCCAATCTTATAAAATTCGGCTCCCTTCGGCCGGAATGACAGGGAAAAGACCCTTCGCTGCGCTCAGGGTGACATCCCCGGGAAAGTTGACAAAGTAAAATTACACAGTTGAATTTTTTCCTCGCCCTCATTCCCGAACTCTGAGTCCGGTTAGCGAATGCCGGCGGCAGAATTCATCACCTTACCGCTACCCGATTTTTACAATTCGGAAATAATTTTGCCGGTACAGGAAGATTCATAACCGGGCAGAGACATCAGGTCTTTGTGAAATCTCCTTGTCTGCAAAACATCAAGTGTAATGCTGACAGCCGGATGGCTCATCATATCCTTGGGAATGATAAGATCGCACCGAACCGCTTTTATCGGGATAAAATCCAATCCGTAAGCAGCGGCAATCGCCCCTAAGCCCATCGCAGCATCGGCAGCGCCGTAAAGCACAGCAGCAGCGCCCTGAGCGTGGTTGAAAACTTCCCGGGAATAACCGTTGACAGCACTGCCCGGTATGCCGGATTTGTTCAGCACGTCATCTAAAAGAATACGCAGAGCCGCCCCCGGTTCCCTGTTGACGATTCGGATATTTCTCTCAGCCAAATCAGCAACAGTCTGAATATTAAAAGGATTTCCGGGAGCAACCATCATGCCTTCTTCAAAAAGAGAAAAACCGATTACAAATGCCTGTGTTTTTCCCAGAATTTTTTTGGCAGCAACTGCATTGGATTCGCTGTCATCTGTATTGTGCAGATGCGTTCCGGCAAGATGGGCGTGTCCGGCTGCCAAATGTTTCATGGCACTGTAGCTTGACTCGAACCGGCACATCAGACGGACATCCGCAACCGTGCGGGAGACATGGGAACTCAGCACCGCAAAACTCGGATCGCAGCCCAGAACAAGGGCTGTCCGCTCCAGACGATTTTCATCTTCAAGCAGCTTTACTTTTTTACCGCTGCTTCCGACCAATCCGTCAGCAGCGTGAAAGCCGGACATCAAAGAATCTCTGCCGTTAAGCGGATAGCCTATCAGACGTTCCCGAATTTTTACCAGAGACACACGGGCGTTGGTCCTTGCCGGGCTGCTGATAAGCGTGACCGATTCTTCTTCCGTATCCGAGATTTCTGAGAAAATATCTTCCACTCGGCATCCGAGACATTTTGCCAGACGAAGCGCAACGCCCGTATTCGGCATATAACGCCCTGTTTCCATGTCGTAAACCGCCTGCCGTTTGACGCCGATCATTTCGGCAATCTGGCTTTGGGACCAGCCTTTTGCCTGACGCAAGGCTTTAAGATTGCAGATGACTGTATTTTCATTTTGTTCCGTTTTTGCCATTTGAGATGCCCTCCGTAATCATATACCAACGAATTGAAGTTCACGTCTGCCTCGGCTGTCTTCCTGTCTTCCAAAGATATAAAATTCTGCTTGTCATTCTGAGCGTAGCGAAGAATCTCTGGGATGAATCCGGGATTCTTCGCTACGCTCAGAATGACATATCCGTCCTGTTATTTGAATTTTTTTTCAAAACTGAATAAAAAAAGTATTGACATTTGAAAAGCTAAAATGTAACTTAAAAATTACATTTGACGTTTATCATATATGCAGTCAACTTTAATACAGTTTTAATAAAAAATCAATATAAGGACAGAAAAGGAGAATGGAGCGTTGACAATGAGAAGGCGGTTTTCGCTGAGTGCGGTTATGTTCATATTTTGTCTGCTGTTTGTTGTGAGGGGCGGGGCATTCTGCGCCGAATCCGAAAGCGGACAGCACACTGAAACTGAAAAACAGGGCGTGTTTGTGCTGGGTGAAATCGAAGTGATCGGAAAAGCCGAAGAGACTGAAAATGCAGCCGTGAGCAGCGTGTTTGACGAGGAGATGAAACTTTTCACACGAGATGATATTGCAGACGCCGCCAATCTTTTGCCCGGGGTAACTCTGTCTTATGCAGGCGCAAGAAATGAGCAGACGCTCCATGTCAGAGGCTTTGACATAAAGCATGTGCCGATTTTTTTAGACGGCATTCCCATTTATGTCCCTTATGACGGCTATCCCGATTTGGGACGCTTTATCACTTTTGATTTGTCCGAACTGCTGATTTCAAAGGGATTCACGTCGGTTCTTTACGGTCCCAACACGATGGGCGGCGCGCTCAATATGGTTTCCAAGAGACCGGATAAGCTTTTTGAAACAAACGGGGGCGCAGGAATTTCCTCCGGCGACACTTATCAGGTTTACGGAAATTTCGGAACCAATCAGAATAAATACTATGTCCAGGGCGGGGCTTCTTACATTGACAGCCGATATTTCAGGCTTTCCGATGACTTTTCTCCCGTAAAGACAGAAGACGGGGGCAAAAGAGAAAATTCTTACACAAGGGACAAAAAAGTAAATTTTAAAATCGCTTATACGCCCTCCGATGGAAATGAATATGCTTTCAGCTACATCAACCAGCAGGGCAAAAAAGGAACACCGGTCTATGCCGGAACTGACACTTCGGTAACGGCAAGATACTGGCAGTGGCCCTATTGGGACAAAGAAAGTTATTATGTTACATCCCGGACAGCCCTGGGAACCGAAAGTTATTTTAAGACAAGGCTTTTTTATGATAATTTTGAAAATTCCCTCTACAGTTTCGACGATGACACTTACAGCACCATCAGCAAAAAATACGCATTCAGAAGCGCGTATGATGATTACAGCGCGGGCGGCTCTTTGGAAGGCGGAACAGACCTGTTTGCCCGCAATATGATCAAAGTTGCCGTTCATTTCAAAAAAGATGTTCACCGGGAAGATAATGAAGGGCATCCGATTCAGACTTTCAAGGATGAAATTTTTTCTCTCGGAATTGAAGATACCATAGATTTGAGTACAGATTTTTATGTGATTGCCGGAGCAGACTATGATTTTCTCAAAATAACTATGAAGCGGGCTATAAAGAACTTTTCTGGGGCAGACTCAGGCTGGAAACATGCGTGTTTTACAGTGATATCAGCGATTTTATTCTTTTTGCCACTGTCCCGGATCCCGAAAACCCTGAAAAGACGCTTAATCAGAACCATAATATCGGAAAGGTTGAGCAATACGGTGCGGAATTTGATATTTCGGCATCTGTTACGGAAAAACTGGAGTGCGGTTTCAACTATACCTATTTGCAGCGAAACAATCGAAGCACTTCGGATAAACTGACAGACACTCCGGATCACAAGTTCTTTGCTTATGTTAAATATTTTCCGATATCTCGCCTGAGTTTTCTGCTCGGTGCGGAACATGAATCCGAGCGTTATACTTCAACTGACGGCAAACGCATCGCGGACGCTTTCACAACCGTCAGCCTCAAAGCAATGTGTGATATTTTTGACGGAATCAAACTTGAAGGCGGCGTAAACAATATTTTTGACGAGGATTATGCGTATCAGGAAGGCTATCCTGAACCGGGAAGAAATTATTTTGCCAATTTAACCTATCG
>DZCT01000500.1 GCA_022736535.1 Desulfatirhabdium butyrativorans
TCACGGATATCCCTGTTGAAATCATCTGCATATTTTCAATAGCGAATCGGTATAACTCCTTTCTTCACGATCCGGCTGAACACAAATCATGTCAATCCTTAAATCCTTGAATCAGGGTCCAGCTTCCACCGCTCCAGGCGATTCTGAATGCGGTCGGTCCGCCTTCGGATCAGATGCCCCATGAAAAGCCCCGGTATTGCCACAATCAGCCCGATCTGCGTGGTGATGAGCGCCTCTGAAATCCCTGCGGCAAAGGCTCTGGCGTTGGCAGTTCCGAAACGGCAGATCGCCTCGAATGTGGAAATCATGCCCGTGACAGTTCCCAGAAGTCCCAGCAGCGGCGCAACCGAGGCAAGTACGAAAATGGTATGCACATGCCGTTCCAAGTCATTCTGACGGCTCTGCACGAGCGATTGCAAAAGCCGGCGGTCATGTTTCAGATCAAAAGTCCTCTGCTCCTGATATGCTTTCTTTATCTCATGCGCCTCCCCTTCCTGAGAAATGCCTCTCCGCTGTTTCCGCCAGTACGCCAGCACCGCCAGCTTTTTGACAATCAGATACCACATCCAGACTGAGACAATCATCAGCGGATAAATCACATAACCGCCCTGATCCAAGTAATCTGAAGAGGCGGTGAAGTGAGAAGTGAGAAGTGAGAAGTGAGAAATAAGATTTTCCATGTTATGCCTCCGTGGGATTGAGAAATTGAGAATTGAGAAATTGAGAATTGAGAAATACAAGCGTCCAATTCTCAATTCTCACTTCTCAATTTTCAACACCAACGTCACAAACGCCGTTCCTTTTTCCTCCATGTCGCCGATGATTTTTTCCACCCGGCGGTCAAAGAAGTGATGCGCGATGATGATGGGAATCGCGGCGGAAAGACCCAGTTCCGTTGTAATCAATGCCTCGGAAATGCCGCCGGACATCATACGCGGATCGCTCGTGCCGAATACGGTAATCCCCTGAAATGTATGAATCATTCCCGTGACAGTTCCCAAAAGCCCCAGCAGGGGCGCCACAGCCGCCAGCACCGCAAGCGTGGAAAGAAACCGTTCCAATCGGGGAAGTTCCCGCAGAACGGCTTCTTCCAGCGCATTTTCAAGCGATTCCCGTGAGAACTGCACATAGTCCAAACCTGTTTTGATGATATTGCAGACCGGAATTTTGCTGTGTTTCTCGCAGATTGCCTGACAGCCTTTCACATCGCCCTCTGAAAAAAGCGCACGGATGTTTTCCATGATTCTGTCTGTGTTTGCGGGAATCCGTCCCAGCGTGTAAAGCCGTTCCGCACACATCAGAAGCGCGACAGCCGCAATCAGAAGAATGGGCCACACGAGAAGTCCCCCGGCTTCCAAATGTTCCCGGAATTTCTGTTTCCGGTTGACCTGCTCCGCAATGATGCCGCCGGTGAGGTCGAGCGGAACCGAATCGCTTTTGCCTGAAAAATATTCTTCAATGTTGCGCCGAATATGCCACGGCGGTTTTCCGGGAACGGCAGTTAATTTTTGCAGGCTTTTGTCAAAACGGAGATAACCGACCGCATCGCCTGTCTGATAAAGCGAGGTGAATTTCCCGATTCTGATGAGCGTTCCGCTGACCTCTGCGCCTTCATCATTGATAAACGTCCCGGTGCGTTTCCGAATCTCTTTTCCGCCTTCCATTTCTTCAAAAAGAATTGCCGTCAGATTTTCAATATCGTCCATTCCCGGAGAGCGCTCCGGCTTGAGTAGCGGCGCAAGATGTGCGTGCCGGGAAGCATTTTCAGGCGTTATCAGGCTGCTGTCAACTAATTCTTTCACATCTTTTGCCGCAGTCCTGAGCGTCTCGGCAAGGGTTTTCGTTTCCGCTTCCTGGGCTTCAATGTCTTTGCGGAGTTTTTCCTCAGTCTGAAGCAGTTCCTCAAACTGCGTTTTCAAAGTCTGAAGCGATTTCTCATCCTGAGCAGCTTCTGCCCTGAGCGCCGAGAGTTCACGGTTCAGTCTGCTTCGCTCATCGCCGACAATCTGCTGTGCAGTCTCAACATCTTTGCGGGACTGAGTCAAATCCTGACTGATCTGGGCAACCGCGTTCTGCCAAGTATCCGCATGAACGACAGCCGCGGAAAAAAGCACCAGCGCTGCGAGCAACAACAATTCAATTCTCAATTTCCGATTCTCAATTCTCAATTTCACTGCGCTGCCCTCCCCACCGGCAGTTCAAGCAATACGGGCGTGCGTTTTTTTTCAGCGATTTCCATTGCCCGCGTCAGTTCCCGGGTGTATTCATCGGGTAAAGATTCCCACTTGTTTTTTTCCCGGTTATACCAGCCGGTCTGTCTGCGGTCCGGCGACTGATAAAAAAGCGCAACGCGTCCCAGCCGGAAAAGACTGACCTGTACGGGTCCCTTTCCCAAATCAACGGCGGCTTCGGTTTTTTCAACCGTTCCGCTGTAATTTGCTTCTATCTGCAATACCTCCAAAACCCGCTTTGTTTTCTCATCCAGACCGATGCGGTAGTCGTCAAGGGAATCTTTCAGAAATTCAAGGCGTTTTTGCCGTTCTTCCGGAAGAAAAGGCAGGTCTTTTTCTATGAGGGTCTTCAATCGGACAAAAATTTCATCCAAAAACGGCTCCAGAGACATTTTAATCTTTTCAGCCTCCTGTTTCCGCCTTTCCAACTCCCGAATGGCATCCTGCTGTTTCTGAATATAGGTCTGATATTTTTCAGCCTGATGTTTTGCCCATTTTTTCAGCATGTTCTGTTCCCGAATTTCATTCAGAATATTTGCCCTCTCACTTGCCCAAGCCTCAGCCTGCTTCTGAGCATTCTGCTCAAAGGCTATGCTTTCTTCCATTTTTTTCTGCAAATCCGCAGGACTTGTTTCCGCGTGCGCCTGTAGCGTCTGAAGCGCGGAAAAAAGGAAAAATAAAGCGAGCATTCCGATTTTCAATGTGCATGTTCTCCTTGCTGTGATGACATTTTTTATAAAAAAAAATACAAGCTGCTCTTAATTGTCAATAAAAACCGAAGCAAAACGGGTTTGATCTATTTTTAGACTGGGCCGTTTTACAGGCAGCCGCAGAGACTCAAAATCTTGCGTCTCTGCAAATAAATAAAAAAACCACGAAAAATTCTTCTTTCCTTATTTCTTTCCGGAAAAAAGCCTTCGTGGCTTGAATATAACTACCAGATATAGTTATAAAGTCGTATTATGCCGGGTTGCAAAAATAAAATTTTTGCACTCCTGAAAAACAAAAACGGCGATTTCTTGTTACAAAGCTTCAGCTTTGTAAATGTCTTTCTCAAACATCTTGCCGAAATAATATACAGATATGTCCTGATTGTCAACAGAACTTTTGAAATAATCGGCGGGTCGTGGGCATCACCTGCTTCTGCACCGCTATACTGATCCGATTTTGCTTTTTTTGCCGCAGACGCACACAGACGGACACAGAC
>DZCT01000501.1 GCA_022736535.1 Desulfatirhabdium butyrativorans
TCGCAGGCTCACCCCGACCTACGGAATTGTCAGCTTGACGGCATTGACGCGGAGCATGGGAACGAGTTCAAAAGTTTTTTTTATAGAAAATTCTTTGCAGACGCTGCGCCCTTGCGAGAGAAAAAAGCCGTTGCAATAACCTTTCAAATCAGGATAAAGGAGACAGATACCATGCCGGATATGTTTGCAGATTACAAAAAAGAGTTGGCGGAAAAACAGAAAAAAAGCAGTCCGTTTTCAGATACTCCGCCCGCGCCTGAAAAACGGGAGGGAGAAAAGCAGTTCGAGTATCTTCATCGGGGGCCTTTTACCATGCTGAAAGTAAAGCTCAAAGCAGGCGAGAAAATCAAAGCTGAATCCGATGCGATGGTTGCCATGAGCGCGACCGTCAGCGTTGAGGGGAAATTGGAAGGAGGGGTTCTCGGCGGACTCGGCAGGATGCTTGCCGGCGAGAAATTTTTCTTTCAGACCCTTGCGGCGCAACACGGTCCCGGCGAAGTTTATCTGTCGCCTGCCATGCCGGGCGATATTACAGACATTGAAATGGACGGCATGAATTCATATATTCTTCAGAAAGACGGCTTTTTTGCCGGTTCTGAGGGGATTACGATCAGCACAAAGGTTCAGAATCTTGCACAGGGTTTCTTTTCAGGAGAGGGCTTTTTTGTGATAAAAGCAAGCGGCAGGGGGATGCTCTTTGTCAGTTCCTACGGCGCAATTCATCCGTTTGAACTGGCTGCCGGAGAAGAGATCATTATTGACAACAGCCATCTGGTGGCTTGGCATGAAAGCATGAATTATACGATTGAAAAAGCTTCCTCCGGCTGGATATCGTCTTTTACATCAGGTGAAGGATTAGTCTGCCGTTTCCGGGGACCCGGCAGGGTGCTGATTCAGACCCGAAATCCCAGAGGATTCGGGGGATGGATACGGCAGTTTATTCCGGCAAAATAATGTTTCTCGCAAAGGCGCAGAGTTATTTTATTTTTTTCTTTGCGAGAAACTTTTTTACTAAAAAGAAATGACGATGAATCAGGCAAATTCAAATATGACATACACCGGCGGGGCATTTTATAACAGGGCTGAGGGGATCAGGGCTTTCGGGAAGATCACCGTCTCTCCCAACGAACTGCTCTTTGAAGGAGGAGAGTTCAGAACGGCGCTTCCTTTGCAGGGACTTGCTGTCAAAGCCGGCGGTGCGGGCGACCGGATGATCTTTTTTTCGCATTCCGGCATTCCGGACTGTACAATCTTCACATCGGATCATGCGGTTCTGAATGACGGAAATCTGAGATTATACGCTGATATGATACGGCAAACCGCTCTGATTCGGAAAAATAAAAAAAATGCCCGAATATTTATCATTGCCGTCATGGTTTTGCTGACAGGGATGATTTACGGCATATTCAAGCTTAAAGAACCGGTATGTGACGGCATTGCCAAGCAAATCCCCGCATCATGGGAGGAGAAATTCGGGGATATGGTTCTTTCCCGGTTGAAATCAGGAAAACAGACGGTTGATGATCCTGAAATCAAAAATATGCTGGAGCAGTTCACATCGCCTTTTTTGAGCCGGATTCCTGAAAAGCGGTATCAATTGAAGCTGCATATTGTCAAAGACCCTGAAATCAATGCCTTTGCGCTTCCGGGCGGGCATATTGTCTTTCATACCGGACTGATTCTGAATGCAAAGTCGCCCGAAGAACTGCTCGGCGTTCTTGCCCATGAAACAGCGCATGTTGCCTTGCAGCACGGGTTAAGATCACTCATCGCTTCAAGCGGCATCTTTATTCTTGCTCAGGCGTTTTTCGGAGACACCAGCGGCTTATTGGCGGTCATCGCAGATAAAGGGCTTTTTTTGCTCACACAGAAATATTCCCGTGACTATGAGCGGGAAGCAGATGACAAAGGATGGGAATATCTGGTTCATGCCAATATCAATCCTTACGGAATGATTGCTTTTTTCAACACCCTGGCCGAGAGTCAGGAAAAGGGGATTCTCAAACATATTGAAGGTTCTTTGAATATTCTCAGCACGCATCCGGCCACGGAGGAGCGGATTGACTACTTGCAGGAGAAATGGAAAAAATTGAACCGGACATCGGGCTATTCTGTATTTCCGAATGATTTCAGAAAATTTCAGGATAAAATAAAGAATCTCGGATAAATCACTGCCCGACAGACAAACTGAGTTTCTTTAAGAAACTCAGTTTGTTCCGGCATGAACTTTGCGTTCTTTGCGAGAACTTTTTTAAATTTTTCTCGCAAAGGACGCAGAGAACGCAGAGAAAAGCTTTTTTACAGAAAATTCTTTGCGAGAAATTTTCAGCAAATTCGGTAATTATTTTTTATTTAAGGAGGAATTAAATTCCATGGCGCTTGTCGAATACAGACTTGAGGAACACGTTGCCGTTGTGACGCTCAACAGCGGCGAAAACCGTTTTAATCCCGATTTTATGAATGCTTTTCTGGAAGTGCTGGATGCTGTTGAAAATAGAACAGAGGCTTGCACGCTGGTCGTAACATCATCACATGATAAAATTTTTGCAAACGGCCTTGATTTGGACTGGCTGATGCCGGTTGTGCAGAGAAAAGACATTGCCGCGGCAAAAAATTATTTTTACCTTTTGAATAAAGTGCTGAAAAGAACGCTCATCTGCCCTTTAGTGACGGTGGCGGCGATGAACGGACATGCTTTTGCGGGCGGGGCGATTTGGTGCTGCGCCTATGATTTCCGCTTTATGCGCTTAGATCGGGGCTTTTTCTGCCTGCCGGAAATTGATTTGGGCATTCCCTTTCTGCCCGGAATGCTCGGCTTGCTGAAAAAAGCGATTCCCATGTATAAATTGGAAGAAATGGCTTATTCGGGAAACCGCTTTACGGCGCAGGAATGCGAGAAACATCACATCGTGACAAAAGCCTGTCATATAGATACACTGATGAGCGAAGTTTCGGAATTTGCGAAAAACTTTCGCAAAAGGCGGGCAGTGATCGGAGAAATCAAACTGCGTATGTATAAAGACATTATTCATGCCCTGGATGTGGAAGATGTGCCGTATATCAAATCAGGGAAATTCAATATTTAGCGGTTCGTTACAGTACACGGACAACTCAGTTTTTACAGAATTAAATTGACACATCACAAACTAAGTTTCTTCAAGAAACTTAGTTTGTGATGTGTTAAAAGCTATCTTGGTATGTACCGGAATGTCATTTCGAGTTTTTTCTGTCATTTCGAGCCTCCCCTCCTGTCATTTCGAGCGAAGCGAGCCGAATTTTATAAAACGGGCTTACCGCTCACAGATAAGATTTCTCCTCACTGCGTTTGTCGAAATGACAGAGCGGGGGCGTTTGTTGAAATAGACCTCTTTCAAATGTGGGAGTTGCTCACTTGATTTTATTGGATAAAACTTGACTTTTGAAAGAGGTCTGATGA
>DZCT01000502.1 GCA_022736535.1 Desulfatirhabdium butyrativorans
GTTCTTGAAAAGCCTCTGACAGCAGAAGAATTGATTTCGGATATCTGTATCTTCATGTCTTTTTTTTCATATCGCAGACGAAACCGAAACCGTTACGAACAACTTGATACAATTAGTTAAACAATATGCTGTTTCAGGAAAAAGAATACACGATGCCAACATCGTGGCAACGATGAGGGCTTTTTCAATAACAAAAATTTTTACAAAGAATACAAAGGATTTTTTTGCGTTTAATGAAATAGAGCTGTTAGACTTTATCGGAAATAAGCGGTGAAGTCTCTTTTTGAAATTATTTTACTGAACATCTGTTCACTCATAAAAAATATAACGAGACAATCATAAAAACATGACGACACCCAAACGAATTCTTGTAACAGGCGGCGCGGGCTTTCTCGGCTCTCATCTCTGTGAGCGGCTGCTGAAAGAGGGGCATGATGTTCTGTGCGCGGACAATTTTTTCACCGGCGCAAAGCGCAACATCCTGCATCTTTTGGATAATCCCTATTTTGAAGTCCTGCGCCATGACATCACTTTTCCGCTCTATGTGGAAGTGGATGAAATTTACAATCTGGCTTGCCCCGCGTCGCCGATTCACTATCAGTTTGATCCGATACAGACCACCAAAACCAGCGTCCACGGCGCAATCAACATGCTGGGGCTTGCCAAGCGGGTCGGGGCAAAGATTTTTCAGGCTTCGACCAGCGAGGTTTACGGAGACCCGGAGATTCATCCGCAGCCGGAACACTACTGGGGGCATGTCAACAGCATCGGGGTCCGCTCATGCTACGATGAAGGCAAGCGCTGTGCGGAAACGCTGTTCTTTGACTACCATCGCCAGCAAAATCTGCGAATAAAAGTTGCCCGAATTTTCAATACTTACGGTCCCCGCATGGACCCGAATGACGGGCGGGTAGTGTCGAATTTCATTGTTCAGGCATTGAAAGGCGAACCTATCACCATTTACGGCGACGGCTCGCAAACCCGCTCTTTCTGCTATGTGGATGATCTCATCGAGGCATTTATCCGATTTATGAACAGTCCGGATGACTTTACCGGTCCCGTAAATCTCGGAAATCCCGGCGAATTTACCATTCTGGAACTGGCGGAAAAAGTCATTCGGCTGACCGGCTCCCGGTCTCAATTAGTATTCAAGCCCCTGCCCCCAGATGATCCGAAACAGCGGCAGCCCGATATTCGCCTCGCAAAAGAGAAATTGGGATGGCAGCCGAGCATTCCGCTCGAAGAAGGGCTGAAACACACGATTGAATATTTTAAAGGACTGATCGGGTAGGTACACTCCGCCGGTGTGACATCCATTGCTTATGCGGTATAACGCATTGTTGTTATTCCATAAAAAGGTTTAAAAAAAGGCGGAAATATAGAACGAAACTCGTTTCGCTGTCCGATATTGAATCCGATTTTTTAAAAGCTCGCCTTACGCAGAAATCTCGTTGCGGGGCTCTGCCTCGTAGCGGAGGGCGGTTTGCGGCTCTGCCCCAGCCGGGGTTTTCTGTGTGCCGCGAGGCAGAGCCTTATATCCGGTGAGTTACGAGGCAGAGCCTCGTAACGAGTGTGCGTAAGATGAGTTAAAAGCACTGACGATAACCTGATCAGTGCCGAGGAGAGTGCCTGACTGTTCCGGCAAACTGAAAAAAGGAGACAGACAGATTCTATGGCATTCAGTGATTATAAGACAATTTCTCAGGTTCAGGCTGAGTATAAAATAAAATATCAGGAAGATAACTTTGTCTCCGTGAAAGAGCATAAGCCCTCCGATATCTTTTTGAAAGAATTCGAGTTCAATCAGCAGAATATGGATGTTTTCTCATCCGAAGCTGCCAGATGTGAAATCGTTATTTTTCCGATTTTACGGGAATTATATAAGTGTTATTATAAAAAAATCTCATTGTGGGTTCGGAAACCCGTTTCGTATAATGAAAAACTGAGCGGTACTCCGGATTATGTGATTTCAAAGAAATCGGAACTCGGAAAAACGATGCTGGAATTTCCGCTGGTTATTGTGGCGGAAGCAAAGAAAAATGACTTTGAAGAGGGCTGGGGACAATGTTTGTCCGAGCTTATAGCCGCAGCATTTCTTAACAATAATAACTGTATGCCTGTTTACGGGATAGTAACAGACGGCAAACTGTGGGAATTCGGAAAACTGACTGAAAAAGAATTTACAAAAAATATTGATATTTTTACTGTCAGCGATCTGAACAGATTATTCGGAGCCTTGAAGTTTGTCTTTGATGAAGCGGCCAAATCAGTATAACTTTATATAAAATACCTAAGCGTTCTTTACTCCTTATTCCCAGAGGCAAAAAATGACAAACATTCCTCACGGCGGAAAGCTGGTGAATCTCATTGCCGAGTCGGAACGGGCAATGGATTTGCAGAAGCTTTCCAAAAATTTGCAAAGCATCACACTTTCCAATCGGCAACTGTCCGACCTTGAGTTATTGATGAACGGCGCATTCTCTCCTCTGCGAGGATTTATGACTCGCGAGGAATACGAATCTGTTCGAGATAAGATGCGCCTTCCTGACGGCACGCTCTGGCCTGTTCCGATTTGTCTCGATATTTCCGAAGCGCAGGCAAAGGAACTGAAACCCGGGCAGTCCGTCGCGCTGCGGGACGCCGAAGGCTTCATGGTCGCGGTGCTGACGCTTGAAGATATATGGGCTGCGGACAAAGCCCTTGAAGCAGAGCAGGTTTACGGCACGCGGGACACAAAACATCCGGGCGTGGAATATCTCTTTCGTCAGAGCGGCGCGTATTACGCGGGCGGCGCGGTTGAGGGCATTCAGTTTCCGCTGCATTTTGCATTTCGCAGGCATCGGCACACGCCCGCAGAAATACGCCGGATGTATAAAAAATTAGGCTGGCGCCGCATTGTGGGATTTCACACGCGTAACCCTTTGCATCGGGCGCAGTTTGAAATGACGCTGAGAGCCATGGCGCAGGCGAAGGCAAACCTATTGCTACATCCGGTGGTGCGCCGTGTCAGACCCGGAGACATTGACACTTACACCCGGATTCGCTGTTATTTGGAGATGAGCGGCAAATATCCGCCCAACATGATGCTGCTGAGTCTGCTGCCGCTTTCCATGCGGATGGCGGGTCCCCGGGAATCGCTGCTCCATGCGCTCATACGGAAAAATTACGGCTGTACGCATTTTGCCATGGGACCGCATCACGCAAGCCCTGTGATTGACGGGCGTTTTTTTTACAAGCCAGATGCGGCGAAATCGCTGATTCAGTCATTCAAAGATGAACTGGGCATTTCCGTGCTGCATTTTGATGAGATGGTCTATGCCGCAGATGAAGACGCGTACATGCCGGTGAGCGAAGTGCCGGCAGACGGGGCAGTGCGCTCGCTTTCGGATGACGAGTTTCACAGACGGCTTCGTAGCGGCAGGCGGATTCCCGAATG
>DZCT01000503.1 GCA_022736535.1 Desulfatirhabdium butyrativorans
AAGCACTGCTTTTCCCTGTAATTTTAACAGGCTGATCTATATCAGAATTATCGGAATTTCACCAATCCTGTCAATCCTTTAATCCCGAAAATCCCGGTTCAGACTTTTTTCATGTTTTTTCAAATTTTTATCTCCGACAGTCAGAATCGTGTCACTCTGTATCATCTTCGGCTTCGCTGTCTTCCGGCGTCTGCTCGAAATCATCATCTCTCAGAGGAGCGCCCGCCAAGCCTGTTTCTTCTGCCGCATCTTCCGGCAAATCCTCTGCGGGGTGCAAAAATGGAATTTTTGCCTCCTCATCGTTCATCGCCGTAAGATTCCTCGCTTCGCTCGGAATGACAGGGGATGAATCCGGAATGACAGGGGGCGGAGTCGGAATGACAGGGGGCGGAGCCGGAATGACAGGGGCAGCTTCAGTGTCTGCCAGAGGAGCGTCCGCCAAGCCTGTTTCTTCTGCCGCATCTTCCGGCAAATCCTCTCCGGAGTGCAAAAATGGAATTTTTGCCTGTTCCGATTCATACAGAACAGGATTTTCAGATGCTGCCCCGCCTTCTCCCTGTTCTGTTTGTTCGCCGGTTTCTGTTTTATTTTCAGCAAGTCCGCTCAACAGCAGTTGCGCCTTGTTTTCAAAGGACGTATTATTTCCGAGTTCGATGATTTCTTTCAGACTCGGAAGGTCTTTCAAATCTTTCAGATCAAAGACTTCGAGAAACTGCTTTGTGGTGCCGTAAATCAGGGGACGCCCCGGAATTTCTTTTCTGCCCAGAATGCGAATCAGCCTGCGTTCCATCAGGTTATGCAGAACGCCGCCGGAATCAACGCCCCGCAAGTATTCAACATCGCTGCGAATAACGGGCTGTTTGTAAGCAATGATCGCCAGCGTTTCCAGCGCGGCTTTGCTGAGACGGGCAGGATTGGGCTTGAGCAGGCGTTTCACCCATTCGTTGTATTCGGGACGCGTGCAGAACTGCCAGCCTCCGGCGGCTTCCCGCAAAAAAAAGCCGCCTTTCCGGGCTTCATGCTCATCCGCAATGACTTCAAGCAGTTCCCGTATTTCTCTTATGTCCGCAGAAGGAATGATTTTTTTGATGCGGTCAAGGCTCAGGGGCGAGTCGGAAACAAAGAGCAAGCTTTCAATGATGTTTTTAAGGTCGTCTATCATAAATAAAACAGGCGGATAACGCCCGTCTGAACATGCTGGGTGATTTCAATCAGGCAGAGTTTTGCCATTTCCAATATGGCAAGAAATGTCACCACAATCTCGCTTTTGTCCGTATCCGGCGAAAAGAGTTCCTCAAACGCGGCGGAACCCTGTTTTTCAAGCAGGTCAATGATTTGAGACATTTTGTCTTTTATGGAAAATCTCTCGCCTGTAAATTCCATTTTATGATCTTCGGGAATCTTTTCAAGCACTTTCTGAAATGCCCGGATCAGTTCAAACAAATCTGCTTTTATGACCTCATCTTCGGGGTTTGCCTGAAAATCTTCCTTTGAAGGCGTTCTGAGGAAAATATCTTCTCCGAGAAAGGGCCTCTCGGCAAGCTGTCCTGCCGCAGATTTTATTTGCAGATATTCGGCTAAAGGTCTGGCGATTTCCATGCGGGGATCATCGCTTTCGCCGTCCTCATCATGCGTCGGCAGCAGCATTTTGGATTTGATATGCGTCAGCGTGGCAGCCATGAGGATAAAATCCCCTGCAAAATCAATATTCATCGCCTTCATCCATTCCACATAAGCGAGATATTGGTCAATGATGAGGGCAATGGGAATATCATAAATATCCACCTGATTTTTTTTGATCAGATGAATCAGAAGGTCCATGGGACCTTCAAAGATATTCTCAACTTTTACTTCATAGTAAATTTCGTCAGGCATAATTTTTTTAGCCACGAATGAACACAAATTCAGCACAATTTTTTGCCACGAATCTACACGAATTTTGCACAAATAAACACGAATTTTTATAAATATCTCGTTCCCACGCTCCGCGTCAATTCCGTAGGTCGGGGTGAGCCTGCGAACCCCAACACCTGCCGGATGATGTCGGGGTTCGCAGGCTCACCCCGACCTACATTTTTCTCTTGACTTAATGCCATTGACGCGGAGCGTGGGAACGAGATAAAAAATAAATTCGTGGCAAAATTCGTGTTCATTCGTGGCGAAAAACAAACATCAAATCTTCACCGCCGCCCGCACTTCTTCCATAGTCTCCTGCGCCACGGCTCTGGCTTTGTTGCTGCCGGTGATGATGATGTCCGCGACCATTTTCGGATCCGCCTCGTAGAATTTCCGCTTTTCCCGAATCGGCTCAAGTGCTTTGATCAGACGCTGTGCCATCATTTTTTTGCATTCCACGCAGCCGATTTTGGCGCTGCGGCAGTTTTCCGCGATTTCACTGACCGTTGCGCTTTCGGTATAAAGCTTGTGAAATTCAAAAACATTGCAAACTTCCGGGTCCCCGGGGTCGCTCTTTCTTGCCCGCTGAGGGTCCGTGACCATAGTAGAAACAGTGGCAGATATTTTTTCGGGACTGTCCGACAGAAAAATGGCGTTGTTATAGCTTTTGCTCATTTTCCGGCGATCCGTGCCGAGAATCTTGGAAGTCTTGGTCAGCATGGCATCAGGTTCGGGAAAGACATTGCCGTAGAGATAATTGAAACGTCTGGCGATTTCCCGCGTGATTTCCACATGCGGCACCTGATCCACGCCCACCGGCACGCAATTTGCTTTATAGATAATAATATCAGCCGCCTGAAGCACCGGATAGCCCAGAAAACCGAAGGTGGAAAGGTCTTTGTTTGACAGTTGCACCATCTGGTCTTTATAGGTCGGATTCCGCTCCAACCAGGGCACCGGCGTTATCATGGAAAGGATCAGAAAAAGCTCCGCGTGTTCCTTGATGTGAGACTGCACAAAGAGCGTGCTTTTTTCCGGCGAAAGCCCGGCGCTCAGCCAGTCTATCATCATGTTTCTGACATAATCCGAAGTCTTGCCGGTATTTTCATAATCGCTGGTCAGCGCGTGCCAGTCCGCGATAAAGTAAAAACAGTCGTATTCATCCTGTAACTGTATCCAGTTTGCAAGCGCGCCGTGCAGGTTGCCGAGATGAAGCGGGCCTGTGGGGCGCATTCCGCTGAGTATGCGTTTTTTTTGAGCCATCACAAATTCTCCTAAGTTCCAAGTAAAAAATTGCCTAAGGGCGTTACAAAAAAAGAAATAATTTTATCAAGGGATTTGGTCATCAGCAGCAGAATCAGTATGAACATGCCGTAACGCTCAAGTTTTTGAAACTGCATCCGCAGATGAATGGGCATGAGCATGGCAAGAATCCGGCTGCCGTCCAAAGGCGGCACCGGAATCATGTTGAACACCGCCAGCACCAGATTGATAATCACGCTGTAAGCCAGCATATTCAAAGCCGGGCTGAAAAACA
>DZCT01000504.1 GCA_022736535.1 Desulfatirhabdium butyrativorans
CGACGAGCAGAGTGAGGAAAAATCTTTCTGACAAACGATAAAGATTTCTCGCTTCGCTCGAAATGACAATAAGGGGTACGGGGTCAGGGATTCGGGGTCAGAGGCGCACACCTCAAATCTCGAACCCCGAACCCCGAACCCCCTCGCTTAGATTGCAGATGCCGAACTGACAAATGACAAACGACTCTACTCCAAATGAGCAAATACACAAAGACCGTTATCGGGCGTTTATTGACAATGTGGCAGACGGCTTTTATGAGACGGATCTGCGCGGAAGGTTCAATTTTTTCAACAAAGCCCTTTGCCGAATTTTCGGATACCTCCCGGCGGAGCTTCAAAACCGCAATTTCCGGGAGTTCATGGATCAGAAAAATGCCCGCCTTGCGTTTGAAAGCTTCAACAAAGTCTTTCGCACCGGAAACGGTCTCACCGATATTCGCTGGGAAATCATCCGAAAAGACGGGGGCAGGAGATTTGTTGAAATCTCCGCCAACCTGATTTTCGATGACAGCGGACATAAAATCGGTTTCCGGGGCATTGCGCGGGACATCAGCGATAAATTCATTGCCCAGCAGGCGCTCCGAGAATCGGAACAGCGCGCCCTTCTTCAGTATCGGGCAAGCCGGAACGCGGAAAAACGCTATCGCGGGCTTTTGGATTTTCTGCCCGATCCGGTCATCGTCTTTAACTTAGACAGCACCTGCGCGTATCTGAATCCTGCGTTTACAGCCGTTTTCGGATGGACGCGGGAGGAACTGAAAGGGAAACGGATTCCCTTTGTGCCTGATTTTCTCAAAGAAGAAACCCGTCAGGGCATCCGCCGTCTGTTCAGAGACAAAGTGGTTCACAGCATTGAAACCCGGCGCCTGACCAAAGACGGCAGGCTATTGGACATTCTGCTGGATGTCGCCATCTTCTACGGAGAAAACAATGAACCCGCAGGACAGATTGCCATTTTTCGGAATATTACCTCACAGAAGCGCGTCGCGGGCATCAATCAGGCCATTTTCCGAATCGCCAGCGCGCTGCCCCGGTTTCAGGTTTTAGATGAACTGCTTGAATTTATTACAAAAGAAGTCAAAGATATTGCGGGGGTGGAGGGTGCGTCTGTCATACTGATAGATGAGGCAAAAAAGGAATTTTTTTTCCGGGTGGCGAGTTATGAAGATGTCCGCACCGGAAAGCTGCTGAAAGAACTCCGCTTTCCTTTGGACAAAGGCGTTGCGGGTCATGTTTACCGCACGGGACAGCCCATGATTGTGCCGGATACAGCCCGAAATCCCTTTTTTCTCGGAAATGTGGATGCGCGCTCCGGCTATAAAACCCGCAGTATGCTTGATGTTCCCATCTCCACACGTGAACATAAGATCGGCGTGCTGTGTGCGGTGAACAAAAAGCAGGGCGAATTTGACAACGCTGATGCGGAACTCCTGAGCGCCATTGCCAGCACGGTCGCGCTTCCCATTGAAAATACCGCCGTCAATGAAGCCCTGAAACGCTCATATAAAGAAGTCCGAAGTCTGAACCGTGCCAAAGAGCGCGTCATTCATCATCTGTCCCACGAACTGAAAACGCCTTTGTCGGTTTTAGACGCATCTCTCGGAATTTTAAAGAAAAAACTTTCTGAAACAGCGGACGGCGGCGCGGGGCGGATTCTGGAGCGCGCAGGGCGGAATTTGGACCGAATACTTGAAATGCAGTATGAAATCGAAGATATTCTGAAAGAAGATAAATACAGAATTTTTTACATGCTTTCAACGCTGTTAGATGTCTGCAAAGATGAGCTGGAAACGCTTTTTGAAGAACAGATAAGCCGTCTGTCAGAAACAATGCCGCATCTCACAAACTCGGCGGAGATTGAAAATTCCCTGTCCGAGAAAATGATCCAAAAAATTCAGGAGCGGATAGAGAAGGTTTTCGGTCCCCGGGAGGCTGTTTCTCAGGAAATCCGGCTGGATCATTTCATTTATGAAAAAATTGACACCCTCCGCCCCCGGTTTGCCCACCGGAACTGTCATATTGACATCCTGATTCCCCATTTTGAATTTAAAATTCTGATTCCGCCGGAAGTGCTTGAAAAGATGGTGGAAGGTCTGCTCCGCAATGCGGTTGAAAACACTCCGGACAGCGGGCGTATTGAAATCTGTGTCCGAAACAGCAAAAAAGGCATTGAATTTGAAGTCAGGGATTTCGGCGTGGGCATTACGGAAGAAAATCAGCGCCTGATATTTGAGAATATTTTCACCACACGGGAAACCCTTTCATATTCTTCGGGAAAACCCTATTATTTCAATGCAGGCGGAAAAGGCTTTGATCTGCTCCGAATGAAAATATTTTCCGAGCGCTATCATTTTAACATCCGAATGATTTCAGAGCGTTGTCGTTTTATTCCCCGTGATGAGGATGTCTGCCCGGGAAAAATTGAAGACTGCCCGCACTGCAAAACTGCGGAAGATTGTTTCCGCTCCGGCGGCACACGGATAATTGTCCGGTTTGATGAAAAATAATCAGAAGGAATATATCATGTCGTCTTTTAAAGAAAATCTTTTGAGAAAAATTCAGATTGACGAGACAGTAAAAAAGCTGGCAGCCGGCATCGGACCGCCGGACAGCGGACTCAAAATTGACAAAACCATGCTGCGCGGGCTTTTGGAAACCGGACCCCGCAAATTCAGAAAAGAACGGGATTTGGAACTCTATGTTCTTGAAGACGCGCAGGGCAGCGGAAACATTCTGGTGCTTGACAACGAACTTGCTGTTTACAAAACCACGCCCGAAGACATTGCCCTGCGGAAAAGCCCCACGGTCAGGGAAATGGTCAGCATCAGAAATGTTTTCAAAATATTAAACGATAAAGATGTGATGGTGAGCAAAAGAGAAGATTCTCTTGAAACCGTGCGGAAAGAATGTATTGCCATGCTTGATTTTTCCTTTGACGCTGCGGATTTTGAAGCCATTGAAAAAGACGGGGCGGACTCCTTGAAAAACGGATATGCGGACGGTGTTATCGAAAGCCTCTCGCTGTTCAGGAAACTGCTCGGATATGTTCCCGCGCCCAAGGCATTTCACTCCGGCAACCATTACATCATCGGAAAATCGGAGAAAAAAGAGAGCGGAGAACTCCTGTTCGGTCCCGTAGCGGTCTATAGTTTCATTCACAATTCTTTGAAGCTGATCGAGAGACAAATCAGCAGTCTTGCCAAAGACAGAATCGCCGTCCTGCTGAAAACAGAAAAGTCAGATGCTCAGGACGGTTTGCAGGATGCTTCAACGGGAAAAGAAAAAGGCTTGTTGCAGGGCGCCGGTGTGTTCGCATATCTCAGGGAGGAAACGGTCAGGCGGCTGGGAAGAAGCGGGACATTCCGAATGTAGGGTGGGCAGCAAGCTGCCTGCCCACCCTATACCGATGTTTCCCGCCTCTGTAGCTCA
>DZCT01000505.1 GCA_022736535.1 Desulfatirhabdium butyrativorans
GCGAAGGGTCTCGGTGCGGAAGGGGTGAGATTCTTCGCTGCGCTCAGAATGACATGCTGCGCTCAGAATGACATGCTGCGCTCAGAATGACATGCGGAAAGTTAAGTTGACAAAGTAAAACTATTTTTTTAAAAAAATATCAAAGTCATATTATCTTGCTCTTGATTTATATAAAGATAAGTATTAATGTAATGTTATCAAAATTCATAATAGGTGAAAATATGCAGCAGATAAAGGTAGATACAATAAAAAATGTTATGTATATTTTTTTAAAAGGATTTCTCAATGAAAGTGAAGTTAAGGAAGCCGTTTCACAGATAAAAAGAGGAGCGGATCAATTAAAGCCCGGATTTGTTATCATAAACGATATATCCGATTTTTTTCCGGTAAGCCGGAAAGTTTCAGATGAAATCAACAAGGTACAGGCTTATGTGAGTCAGAAAGGATGCAAAAAAACGATCAGAGTGGTCGGCAATGTTTTGTCAAAGCATCAGGTCAAAAAATGTCACGAGGCTGCCCAGGCAGGATATGAGGTCATCGAAGTAGATACGCTTGATGAAGCAGAGAGATATTTGAACCGAATAAATTCTGAAAAAAAAGGCTTGCCATGGGCAGCCGCTTAATCAGACATATTTCGGAAATAAGCGGCAGAGTCTCTCGCAAAGAGCGCAAAGCTGCTGAAAAATTAAGATCGGATATTTTCTTTCTTTGCGCTCTCTGCGTCCTTTGCGAGAACCTTTTTTATTTCCGAAAAAGTCTGTTAAACGCGAAGATACAGCCATGAGGCTGTCCTCCCATTTTTGAAGATAGTCAAAAATGGGGCAGCGGTAGCAGATGATTTTAAGGTGTCATTCCGAACTGTAGAGACGCAAGATGTTGAGTCTCTGCACCGCCGCCAGAATTTCTTTTAATTTCGGAAACTCTGCATCGGAAAGATTGCGTTTCAAGGTCTTAACAGCAACTGGAATATATTGCTCAAAATATGTCTTGCCTCTGTTCCGGCTCAGATGCCCGAATGCGCCCAATATCTGAAGATTTCGGGTGATCGAGCAGTAGAAAAAGCCGGCGCGGAATTTCTCCGGGTCAATTTGATGAAACGACGAGGCATCAGCGGAAAGTCTTTCAATGCAGTAATCTCTCAACTCCGTCTGCATGGAAAAAGGCAGCGCGGTGTAGGGGTCAATCAGCAGCGAGGCAAGATCATATTGCAACGGTCCCATGCGCCCGCCCTGAAAGTCAATGAAGTAAAAACAGCCGTCTTTTACCATGATATTGCGGGACTGCATATCCCGGTGCATAAATCCCTTTACTGCAAATTCAAGGGCTTTTTCCGCGAGACATACAAATTCATCTTCAAAGTCCTCGAAACCTGCGTTCATGCCTATGTATCCCTTCAAAAAAGCATTCACAAAATAGCGGCATTCTCTTTCAAGAATCAGTTCTTTGTCATAGCACGCGGTCTGATAAGCCCATGCAGGATCAAATCCCTCCGCGCCGAGAAGCGACATTTTTACAAGATTATCAATGACGGATTGATAGTAAGATAAAACTGATTCTGAATTTTCAGAATGTCTGACAAGGGTTTGGAGATGCACATCTCCCAGGTCTTCGAGAAAAACCAAGCCTGAAAAAGCATCTGAAACAAGGATTTTCGGAACAGGTATTCCTTTGCTGTAAAGATGTTTGCCGATGTTGATAAAGGCATCGGTCTCGCTTGCCGCATCCTGTATGCTGATGCCGTGATCCGCCACGATATAAGATTTCTCCCTTCGGTCGAAATGACATTTGCCGGTTGAGTCGAAATAAGATTTCTCACTTGGGTCGAAATGACATTTGCCGGTTGAGTCGAAACGGCATTTATCGTTCTGAAAGGATTGACTCTCCAATGTGAGACGATACCATTTTCGGTCAGAGCCGTCGCCTCGGATGGGTGAGAGGTGAGAGGTGCGGGGTGCGGATGAGTCATTTTCAATTTCCGATTCAATTTCCGATTCAATTTCCGATTCAATTTCCGATTCAATTTCCGAGATCATTTTCTCAAGAACGGCGTTCCGGTATCTTTCCGGTGTTCCGACATCTCTCCAGCAGCAGTTTTCTGCTATAAATGCCTTAACTTTTCCACGTTCCGAAATGATCTTTTTATATGCCTCAATGCTGCTTGAAAAGACGCTTTCAGGTATGAAGTCAAGAATTTGCGGGTCAAGCACCTGAATGCCGGTGAACGTGAGCAGCGAATTGTCTCCTGTAACCTGCTCGTTACGCCCTATCGAACTTTCAGAGAAACCTGTGACAAAACCCTCTTTGTCTGCGGATACGCTGTTGAAATCAGGGTCGTCATAAAGCACGAGTGTTGCAGGATATTCATGCGTCAGATGAAAGTCATACACGGCTTTGAGATCAATATCCGTGACAATATCGCTGTTGATGACCATAAAGGGGCGGTCATCCCAGAAATCCGCCATGTTTTTTATCGCGCCGCCGGTACCGAGAATTTCCGGCTCGTATCGCGTACAGACCGGAATCTCATAGTCTTGCTGTGAGATAAAAGCGGCGATCTTTTCGTGCAGATGATGGGTGTTGATAATAACAGCTTCGCAGCCCGCAGCCCGCAGCCTGCAAATCATGATGTCTGTCAGCGGACGCCCCGCTATGGGAAAAAGGGCTTTGGGGAGTTTTTCGGTAAAGGGAAGCAGCCGCGTCCCCAAACCGGCTGCAAGTATCAGTGCCTTCATGTGGGGCTCCTATCAGACCGGGGATTCGGGGTCAGGACTCCCGAACCTCTGCCTCTCACCGTTTCAATCCCTTTCATCTCGCCGGCGAGCAGGGAAGAGGCGGGGTTCGGGGTAAGGGGTCAGAGGAAAAACCATTTTGCTTTTCCCCGAACCTCTGACCTCGAACCTCTCACCCCCTCGTCCAATCCCTTTCATCTCGCCAGCGAGCAGGGAACGGTCGTTTATTTCAGATAATATAAACATCCCTGTCTCTGCTGACTTCGCCCTTTCCGACAATCACGACAGAGCCGATGCAGTGTCCGCATAAAACGTACAGCCTCACACTGTCCTCATCCTCGGAACCTGCTGAATATATTCTTTCCATAATGTTGTCAAGCATTTTTTTGTCTTGCAGGATATATTTGAAAGCCGAAGCCCCGGCATAAAGCCCCGACATAAATGTCAGGGCTGAAAGCTCAAGCAGGCTCAAGCAGGCTCTTCGTACAGAACACAGCACGCTTCAGCGTGCTTCAGCTTTCAGCCGGGCGATTTATCGCTCGGATTTATGGGTAAGGGGCGGGAGGAACGATATTCCCGCCGGACAGACGGCGGAAATTGCTTTTGATGTAGGGGGAGGGTGGCGGAGGTCAGGGGTCAATGCCATTAAGTTAAGGGCGGGGACATCAAAATCCCCCCTTGAGGGGGGG
>DZCT01000063.1 GCA_022736535.1 Desulfatirhabdium butyrativorans
TCAGAATGACGGCAGGGGGAAGCCTCTTCTTTGCGACCTTTGCGCCTCTGCGAGAAACCGAAGCGTCTTTTTCTCCTGAAAAGACTGCAAAAAAATGAATACGCCATGACAAATCAGCTTAAAATTATTCCCCTGGGCGGACTCGGGGAAATCGGACTCAACATGATGGTTGTCGAATACGGCGGCAGCCTCATTATTATTGATTCAGGACTGATGTTCCCTGAAGATTACATGCTGGGCGTTGATTTTGTGATCCCGAATATGGATTATATCCGGCAGCACAAATCCAAAGTGGCGGGAATCCTCCTGACCCATGCCCATGAAGATCATATCGGCGCAATTCCTTATCTGCTTAGAGAGGTCAACGTGCCGATTTACGGAACATCCTTTACGCTGGGTGTCTTACAGCACAAACTTGAAGAACACGATCTGCTGGCTGCTGTTTCCCTGAATGAAATTTTTCCCAGACAGAAACTGAAACTCGGCGAATTTGAAATTGAGTTTATCCGGGTCAGCCACAGTGTGGTGGACGGCGTGGGCATCGCCATCCGCACGCCCCTGGGAACGGTCATTCACACCGGCGATTTTAAAATCAGCCACACCAACAGCGGCGACATGATGACCGATGTGAACCGTTTTGCCCGGTACGGTGAAGAGGGTGTGCTGGTGTTGCTCTCTGATTCCACAAATGTGGAAAAAGAAGGATATACCATCTCCGACAAGCAGATCGGCGAAACGCTGGAACGCATCACGGCAAAAAGCACGGGGCGGATGATTGTCGCGCCCTTTGCTTCCAGCATCATCCGGATTCAGCAGATGATTGACATTGCCTTTCGTCGGGGCAGCAAAATCATTTTCAACGGCAGAAGCATTGAGGAAACTGTAGGCATTGCCAAAAGACTGGGCTATCTCAATATCCCTGACGGTATTGAAACAGAGGTGGAACATCTGGATGAATTTCCCGATAACAGGATTGTCATTATCACAACAGGCAGTCAGGGCGAACCCATGTCCGCGCTGGCCCGCATGGCTTCCGGCATCCACAAGCAGGTGAAAATCCGAAAAGGGGATACGGTCATTCTGTCCTCAAAATTTATCCCCGGAAATGAAAAGGCAATTGCAAAGATCATCAACAATCTTTACCGTCGGGGCGCGGACGTGATTTATGAAAAAATATCGGATATTCATGTATCGGGACATGCTTTTCAGGAAGAACTGAAACTGATGATTCATCTGACCAAACCGCGCTATTTTATTCCGATTCACGGAGAATACCGGCATCTGACGCTTCACGCACGGCTGGCAGAGCAGACCGGCATCCCCGGCGAGCGCATTCTGCTTGCGGAGAACGGTCAGAGCGTCATATTTGATGAAAGCGGCGGAAGAGTGGGAGGAAATGTCGCAACGGGCAGGGTGCTGATTGACGGCAAAGGCATCGGCGATGTGGGCAAAAGTATTTTAAAAGAACGGCGGGTATTGTCCGAAGAAGGCTTTGTGGCTGTCACCCTCGCATTTGATGAGGAAACCGGGATCATTGTTTACGGTCCTGAGATTGTTTCACGGGGCTTTGTGTTTGAAACTGAAACCGGTCATCTGCTGGATGACGCCGTCTGCGTGATTCTGGAAGTTGTGGAAGATGTAAAGCCTGAAACCCCGAACCGGATTGAAGTCATCCGTTCACGGATGCAGAGCGATTTAAGAAAATATTTCAATTTCACCATCAAACGCCGTCCCGTGATTCTTCCGTTTATCCTTGAAGTGTGAGAATTGAGAATTGAAAAATTGAGAATTGAGAAATAAGAAGCGTCCATTTTTCACTTCTCAATTCTCAATTCCCAACAGGAGAACAATGGCTACAGAACATGAACTTATGGAATTTGATGTGCTTTTTGCGGGCGGCGGACCTGCGAATCTCGCGGGCGCGATCCGGCTGATGCAATTGGCAAAAGCAAAAAATATCAATCTTGAAGTCGGACTGATTGAAAAAGGAGCGGAAATCGGCGCGCACGCGCTTTCCGGCGCCATCCTGAATCCGGCTGCATTGCTGGAACTGATACCGGATTTTGCGGAAAGAGGATGTCCGATTGAGGCGGCAGTGCGGGGAGATGAATTTTATTTTCTCACCCGAAACAAGGCGTTTCGCCTGCCCTTTATTCCCAAGCCTATTCACAACACAGGGTTTTATATCATCAGTCTTTCCAAATTCACCAAATGGCTTGCGGGCATTGCGGAAGAACTCGGCGTGAATATTTTTCCCGGATTTGCCGGAACAGAAGTGCTTTACGCCTCTGACCGAAAAACGATTGTCGGCGTCCGCACCGGCGATAAGGGCTTGGAAAAAGACGGGACTCCCAAAAGCAATTTTGAGCCGGGCATGGACCTGATGGCAAAAATTACAATTTTCGGCGAAGGCGCAAGGGGAAGCCTGATGAAAGACATTGCCGAAAAACTGCCTGTTTTTGCCGGTAAATTGCCCCAAGTTTTTGAAACCGGCGTCAAAGAAGTCATTCAACTGCCGGAAGACAATTATTTCAGACAGTCTCAGGGCAATGACATTCATATCTTCGGCTATCCGCTGGGGCTGAACATTCCGGGCGGCGGTTTTATCTATGAAATGAAGGACAACATGGCGGCAGTCGGATTTCTGACGGCTCTTTCTTATCGTGATCCCCAATTGGATATTTATGAGGAGTTTGTCAGATTCAAGCAGCATCCTTTTGTGGCAAAAATTCTTTCCGGCGGAAAAGTGGCGGTACAGGGCGCCAGAACCGTTTCCACGGGCGGATATTTTACGATTCCGAAACTGGCAGTTGACGGCGCGATGTTCGTGGGCGGCGCTACAGCCATGCAGAATGTGCCGGGTCTCAAAGGCATTCATGTTTCCATGAAATCGGGAATGCTGGCGGCTGAGGCTGCTGTCAAAGCCTTTGAACAGAATGATTTTTCTCAGAAAAGTCTTGATGTTTATCCCCGGTTGTTTGAACAAAGCTGGTTAAAAACAGAAATTTACGAAGGCAGAAATTTTTCTCAGGCGCTTTCCAAAAATGCCTTGCTGAAATTTGTCTATCTCGGCGCGCAGTATGTCACTCAGGGAAAAGGCATCCGTGATCAGATGTGGCATGAAGCGGATTACAAAAGCCTGAAGCCTGTAAAAGCAGCATGTTGTGAAAACCGTAAGCCTGATGTTTTTTATGACGATGTGCTGTATGTTGACAGGCTGACGGGCGTTTATCTGTCCAAAACCATGCACCGGGAAGATCAGCCTTCGCATATCATCATCGCGGATCGGACCATCTGCGAAAATGAATGTTACAAAACTTATCGGAATCCCTGCACGAGATTCTGTCCCGGAAAGGTTTATGAAATCGAGACCGATGAAAAGACATCGGAACCCAGGCTCAAACTGAATCCGTCCAATTGTCTTCACTGCAAAACCTGCGACATCAAAGACCCGTATCAGAATATCCGATGGACATGCCCCGAAGGCGGAGAAGGTCCGGGCTATACCCTGTCGTAAATACAAAAAGATTTAACCGCGAAAACAAGAAAGTTATGAAAAACACGAAAGTTTTTTTCGTAACTTTTTTGTTTTTGTGCTTAAAAAAGCTTGCTGAAATTTAAAGGAAACTATATATTTTTCAGGTAGCGGTGCGGAAATTCAGTTCCGGAGTGCAAAAATAAGCGAAGCGTTTTTTGCAGTGTTTTTTGCAGTGTTTTTTTGCCGGTGCGAAAAAGCGCTTCGCTCTATTTTCACACTCCGGACCCGGGGCGGGGTGTTTTTTACCCGGCGCGAAAATCATCCGAAAGCAGGCGTCTTGAGAAGGAAATTTATGAAACATGAGAAAATCATACAGGAACTGCGGCATATTTTTGAGGGCTGCAAAATCCTGTTGGCTGCAAAATATTTTTTATTTCTCGCTATTGTAAAAAAAAAGTTCCGAAAACAATCTGTTCCGGCAGAGCCTTCAGAAACGGTCTGCGATAACACATCAGCGCTCCTGCTTTCCGAAATCATTGCATCTTTGGAAACGGTCTGCAAAAAAGCCGAGCCGGATTTCATACAGCTCGGAAAAAGGCTTGAAGCGGTTTATGCCGAATCCAAAACACTGGGGCAGGAAATTCTCGAAGCTGTGAAGCATATCAGCGGGGAATCAGAGGAAAATGTACTTTTCAGAGCCGGTCTTCTGGCAAATGAATCGCTTGCCGATCTCAACCGCTGCTATGTCCGAGTGACGGAAAATCTGAATCATGTCGGGCTGATTGTCGAAAAATTGGACCATCTTTACGGGATGTGCGGAATGCTGGAAAAAAACGCCATGTTTCTCAAGGCTGTGAGTTTCAACATGGCTGTGGAAAGTGCGAGGTCGCAGGACAGTTCAGATATGTTTACAGTGGTTTCCCATCAGATTCGCCAGCTTTCCGAAAAGACCCTCCGCATTATCAAAAATATCCGTGAGGATACGCAAAACACGCGCGCCGCCCAGATTGCAGGTTATGACAGCATCTCCCGGGACATGAAAGCATTGCATAAATTAGGAAAAGAAGCCCGGAAAGCAGTTGAAAATTCTGTTCAGGAAATCGGACAGTTAATGGAGACCGCATTGAAAGCGCTGGAACAGGCAGGCGCACACACGCAGGAAATATCCCTTCAGGTCGGAGAAGTGGTGGAGGGCATTCAGATTCACGACAGCATGAATCAGCGAATATCGCATATTATTATGGCAGGTTATGATGTGCAGCAACTCTGCGGCCAGTCCGCTTCCGCTTCCGATGAGGGAAAGCCGGAAAACCCCGGAGCAGCAGCATACACCGTTCTCGGACTTCAGACAGCGCAGTTAAAGCAGGTGGTAAATGATATTGAAAAAGTTTATGATAAGAGTATGCGGGCTTTTGAAAGAATTTATAAAGAAATCGAATTGCTTACAGACAGTCTTTCCCGATTCGGATTTGCAGACCGAACAGCGGATTCCCTGGCGGATGCCGCATCCCGGATTGCGCCTTTTGCCCTGCTCGGCACCTCGCTTTCGGAACTCCGCACCATCCTTGACAGCGGCGTCTCTTTGGCTGAACGCATTCAGGATACAGGCATGAAAGCATCTGAAACCTCGGGCCGGCTGTCGGAGTATATAGAGCAGGTAAGGGAAATCGGCTTTGAAACTCATCTCGTCGCGCTGAACGCCATTGTAAAATCCGCGCATCTCGGCGACGCGGGAAAGTCGCTCGAAGTGCTTGCCCATCAGGTAAAAGTGCTGTCCGATGATTCCGGCAGCTTTGCGGAAAGTGTGACAGAAATTCTGGCGTCCATTTCCGATTTGACGCTTGATATGCAAGCCCGGACCCCGGATAAAGAAAATCTGAAAAATCTGTTTCAGAGCGACAGCTCTTCGGAAGCATTGGATTTGGGCATTGAAAATGTTTCTTATATGTATGAACTGTTCAGTGCAGACTCCTTAAAAGCCTTCCGCCGCGCCGAAGTCTTAAATACAGAAATTTCGGCGATCATATCAGGACTGGAATTTTTTCCGATTCTGTCCCGGGAACTGAATGAATATCTCATCCGACTGGAGGATATGGCAGATGCCGTGAATTCCGGGTCAGATACAGAGGTTGAATTTTCTGCTGACGAGACAGAGAGGCTCGTGAGGAGATACACGATGCGGCAGGAGCGGGGCGTACACAAGCAGTTTGTCGCAGAGGTCAGCCGGACTCCGGATGATGCCCGGAAAAGCGGCGAACAGAAACCCGTTGAAAAATCGGAAGATGATCTTGGAGATAATGTGGAACTTTTTTAAAGGACTGAGTGCTGAGTTATGAGTGCTGAGTCCTCAGTCCTCAGTCCTCAGCACTCAGTCCCCAGCACTCACAAGCACTCACACCCGGAGGGCAAGGCATGGATTTAAAAATAGAATCAGATAACAGCGCCGTCCTGACGATTGACGGAGAACTGACGGTGACGCGTGCCGAAGAGCTGAGAGCCATGCTGATCAGCGCGCTGGAAAATGCAGACAGCATAACCGTCAGATTCAAAAACATCATCGAGGCGGATCTTTCCTGTCTTCAACTGTTCTGCTCCGCCCATCGCAGCGCCATAGATTTAAATAAAAGTCTGACGGTAAGCAGGGAAAATTCGGAGGTCTTCAGGCTGGCGGCAGAAGCTGCCGGATTTTCCCGAAAAAAAGGCTGTATTCTGGATTTTGAGGACACTTG
Organism: Desulfatirhabdium butyrativorans; assembly: GCA_022736535.1. Classification (GTDB taxonomy): domain Bacteria; phylum Desulfobacterota; class Desulfobacteria; order Desulfobacterales; family JAIFKL01; genus JAIFKL01. The sequence goes on from DZCT01000063.1 coordinate 6,208, forward strand.
TTTGTGGATAGAAGGAGGCTCCTGATGGGCAAGCTCATTATGACAGTGGACGACTCGGCAAGTATCCGGCAGATGGTGAGTTTCACACTGAAAAATGCCGGTTACGATGTGCTTGAGGCTGTGGACGGTTTAGATGCGCTGAACAAACTGGGCGGCTTCGGGCATGTCCGTATGATGATTGTTGATCTGAACATGCCGAAAATGAACGGCATCGAACTGATCCGTGCGATAAGAGCCAATGCAAATTACAAGTTTATTCCGATTGTCATGCTGACAACCGAATCTCAGGCAGTCAAAAAACAGGAAGGCAAAGCCGCAGGGGCAACCGGCTGGATTGTAAAACCCTTTAAGCCGCAGCAACTGCTGGCTGTCATCAAAAAAGTTCTGGGATAGGAGGCTTTCATGGAAAAACAAAAAGAGACATACAGAGAAGAAGCTTATGAGCTGCTTGCCGAGTTGGAGACCTCTCTTCTGGAACTGGAAGAAACATCCCCTTCCGCTCAAAATGACGCGGAACTCATTGACAGAGTTTTTCGGGCATTGCACACGATTAAAGGTTCGGGCGCCATGTTCGGTTTCGATGACATTGCCGCGTTCACCCATGAAGTGGAAACGGTTTTTGATATGGTGCGGGACGGAAAAATACCCGTCACCAAAGAACTCATCAATCTTGCGCTGTCTGCCAGGGACCGTATCAAAACCATGCTTGACGGTGAGAGTTCCGAAATTCAGGAACAGGAAGGGCAGTCTCAGGCTGAACTGGTCGCCGCGCTGCGCGCGCTCATACCGGGCAGACCGGTTTCCCCGAAAGCGGAAGAAACCGAGCCGAAAGAATTGCCCCCCCCGCCCTTCGAGGCTTCGGCGGCTGAATCAAATCCTTCCGAATCCAAAGCCGAAATCGAGCCGAGCGTCACTTACCGCATCCGTTTTCACCCCCATCGCGATATTTTTTCCAACGGCACCAACCCCATTCTGCTGCTCAACGAACTGAGGGAATTGGGCGAAGCCAATATTGTTGCCCAGACCGAGGCAATTCCTTTGCTGAAAGATTATGATCCCGAAGCCTGCTATACCTACTGGGATATTATTCTCACCACCCGGAAAGGACTTGATCCGATCCGGGATGTGTTTATTTTTGTTGAAAATGACTGTAAAATCAGCATTGAAGTCATTGATGAAGAAGTCGGAGCCGAAGAAAGCATCGCTTATAAGAGATTAGGCGAAATTCTGATTGCACGGGGAGACATCTCGACTGAAACGCTCCGACAGGTTTTGCGGCATCAGAAACGCATCGGCGAAATGCTGGTGGAGAAAAAAGTGGTGGACCGGGGCGTGGTTGAATCCGCGCTGGCTGAACAGGAGTATATGAAGAAAAGGCGCAGCATCCGAAAGGAACGGGACATGGTTTCAAGTATCCGGGTGCCTGCGGAACGATTGGATGCGCTGGTGGATCTGGTCGGCGAATTAGTGACGGTTCAGGCGCGTCTGACCCAGAAAGCTTTTTCCGGAAATGAGCCGGAACTGCTCTCCATTGCCGAGGAAGTCGAGCGCCTGACCGGAGAACTCAGGGACAAAACCATGAGCATCCGCATGGTGCCGGTCGGAACGCTTTTCAACAAATTCAAACGCTTAGTCCGTGATCTTGCCGAAGAACTGAAAAAAGAGGTGACGCTGGTCATTGAAGGCGGAGATACGGAGCTGGATAAGACCATGATTGAAAAGCTCAATGATCCGCTGGTGCATCTGATCCGGAATGCGGTGGATCACGGCATCGAGCCGCCGGACCTCAGAGAAGCCGTGGGAAAACCCAGATGCGGCACGCTCCGTCTGAGCGCGGAGCATTCGGGCGCGGAAGTGCTGATCCGCGTCAGCGGAGACGGCGCGGGGATTGACACTGTTGCGGTTCGCGCCAAAGCCGTGGAAAAAGGTCTGATTTCGCCGGAATCGCAACTGACGGAAAAAGAAATCATTTCTCTGATATTTGAGCCGGGGTTTTCAACCGCCCGAAAAATTTCGGATGTATCGGGCAGAGGCGTGGGATTGGATGTCGTCAAACGGACGGTGGAATCGCTTCGAGGCGCTGTGGAAATTCTGAACCGGCAGGGCGTCGGAACGACCACGATTCTCAAACTGCCGCTGACACTGGCAATCATTGACGGGCTGATGGTGAAAATCGGAGAGTCTTATTTTGTGGCGCCGCTTTCCGTGGTCGAGGAATGCGTGGAATTGTCTCATGCGGAATTAGTCAAGGCAAAACGCCGGAACATGATGAGTTTCAGAGGGGAAATCATTCCGTATCTGAGTCTCAGAGAACTGTTTCTGACAGAGGGAAAAGCGCCGGATGTGGAACAGATTATCATTGCAGAAGCAAAAGACAGCCGTGTGGGATTCGGCGTGGATCAGGTGATCGGTCAGTATCAGACCGTTATCAAAACATTGGGCAGAATGTATAAAAACATAGAGGGGATTTCGGGCGCCACCATTCTGGGCGACGGCACGGTTGCGCTGATTCTTGACGCGGGACGGCTGATTCATCTGGCGGAAAGCGGAGGAAAGTGAAACAAGTAGCAGGTAGCAGGTTACAGGTAGAGTTGTAGGGTGGGCTGAGCTTGCGAAGCCCACCTTGCCGGGGGCAGATTTCAACACATAAAATCAAAATTGACAAAGCAGTAGCAGGTAACCTGAAACCTGTAACCTGTTTTATTTCTCAATTCTCAATTACAGGAGAAAGCCATGAAATTAAAAAATATTAAAATGAAGCCGAAACTTGTCATGCTGTTTCTGGCTGCCGGTATTCTGCCGCTTGTTTTTCTGGGAGTTATCGGCGTGATGCAGTCAACAGACGCACTGATGAACAAGTCTTATGAACAGCTTGTGGCAGTGCGGGAGATCAAAAAACGGCAGATTGAGGAATTTTTTGCCGAGCGCAAAGGCGATATGGGCGTTCTTTTGGAAACCGTCTCAACGCTCCGAAATGAATCTTTTGACAAACTGACGGCTGTTCTCAACCTCCGAAAGACGCAGACGGAAAGTTATTTTGAAAATATTTTGAAGAATATCGAGATGTTTTCATATACACGGGATTTGGAAGAACTCTTTGCCGCGATGTATGAGTGGCATGTCAAAATCGGCGTGAAACCCGACGGACCTTATGAAGTCGGCGCGGAAGAATATAAAAAAATATATGAGACATACAGCAAAAACATGAGCCGGTTTGCAGAGGACAACCATTTCGGCGACATTTATTTTGTCTGTACGGAACACGGGCATGTGATGTTCAGTTCCGCAAGAAAAAACGATTTGGGAACCAATCTGCGTCACGGCGACTACAAAGAAACCGGACTGGCAAAACTTCTTGAAAAAGTCATTCAGACCCGGGGCCCCGCCGTCGTTGATTTCACTCCCTATCCGCCGAACAACAATGCCTTTTCCGCTTTTATCGGCGCGCCGGTCTATGCGGCTGTGGGCGGGGAAAGCAAAAAATTGGCTGGAATGCTCGCGGTTCAGTTGTCCGCAGACGCGATAAACGCCATTGTGCAGGAGCGCGGCAATCTGAAAAGCACGGCTGAAGTTTACATCGTGGGAAAACATGAGGGAAAAACCGCTTATCGAAGTGACAGGGTGATAAAAACCGGAAAAATCGGCATGACAAAAACCGGCGAACACATCAGCAAAGCCCTTGCGGGAGAATCCGGCTCAGATATCAGGACAGAGGGAACCGGAGAACTGAAACTGACGGCTTACATGCCGCTGAACATCCCGGGACTCAACTGGGCGATGTGCCTCACAATGAGCTATAAAGAAGCAGTGATGCCGGAACAGGAAGGCGAACGGGACAGCTATTTTGCCCGTTATATACAGAAATACGGCTATTACGATCTGTTTCTGATTCATCCTGACGGCACGGTTTTCTATACAGTTAAGCATGAGCAGGACTACGGTTCAAACATGCTTAACGGCAAGTATGCGAATTCGGGGCTTGGAAAATTAGTGGGTCAGGTATTTAAAAGCGGTCAGTTCGGATTTGCCGATTTTCAACCCTACGAGCCGAGCAATAACGAACCTGCCGCTTTTATTGCCCAACCCCTGATTTATAATAACAGTACGGAACTGATTGCCGCATTGCAGTTGCCTCTTGATAAAATCAACAGCATCATGCAGGCGCGTGAAGGCATGGGACACAGCGGCGAAACCTATCTTGTGGGATCGGACAAACTCATGCGTTCCGACTCTTTTTTAGATGTTGCGGGACACTCGGTAAAAGCTTCTTTTGCCAATCCCTCACGGGGCAGTGTGAACACAGATGCGATGACAGAAGCCCTTGCCGGAAAAACCGACCGAAAGATCATCCGTGATTATAACGGAGAACGGGTTCTTTCCGCGTACACGCCTCTGAAAGTGGAAGACACGACATGGGTGCTGCTTGCCGAAATCAACGAAGCCGAAGTAAAGCAGCCCATGACGGACCTGCTCATTTACATCCTGACAGCGGGTCTGATCATCTCGGTCATTGTCTCTGTGTTTGCGCTGTTTATCTCAAAAGGAATTGCCGGTCCCCTGGAAAAAAGCGTTGCGTTTGCCCGCTCTGTTGCAGAAGGCGATCTGACGGCTGAAATAGATGCGAATCAGCAGGATGAAGTCGGCGTTCTGGTGCGCGCTTTGCTGGAAATGGTATCAAGGCTTAACAGAGTGGTGGCAGATGTCAAATCAGCGGCAGACAGCGTGGCGCTGGGCAGCCGTCAGATGAGCGTGAGCGCGGAGGAGATGGGTTCGAGTTCGGAAGAAATGTCTCAGGGCGCATCGGAGCAGGGGGCTTCGGCGGAGCAGGTTTCCGCGTCTATGGAGGAAATGACCGCCAACATCCGTCAGAGCGCGGACAATGCCGCACAGACAGAGAGAATCGCGCTGAAATCTGCTCAGGATGCACGCAAAACCGGTGAATCGGTTATTGAAACGGTCAGCGCGATGAAGACGATTGTGCAGAAAATCGGCGTGATTGAAGAAATTGCCCGTCAGACAGACCTGCTGGCGCTGAATGCCGCGATTGAAGCGGCAAGAGCCGGGCTTCACGGCAAAGGCTTTGCAGTGGTCGCTTCCGAGGTCCGCAAGCTTTCGGAGCGCAGCCGGATTGCAGCCAATGAGATCAATGAACTCTCCGGCGCCAGCGTGATGATTGCGGAACAGGCAGGAGCAATGCTGAATCTGCTGGTCCCGGATATTCAGAAAACAGCGGAATTGGTGCAGGAAATCAGTGCGTCGGCAAATGAGCAGAATACCGGCGCCGAGCAGATCAACAAGGCGATTCAGCAGTTGAATCAGGTGATTGAACAAAATTCGACCGTATCTGACGAACTGGCCTCCATTGCCGGAGAAGTGGCTTCCACTTCTGAGGAACTCACCGCGCAGGCAGAACAGCTCCGGAATATCATTGCTTTCTTCAAAGTAAAAGACAGCGGGAAAAAAGAGTCTGCGGAAAAAAGCAGTCCTCCGACGCCTCCGCCTTTTCAGCACAGAAAGGAAAAAGCGATTAAAATGAAGCCATTGAAGAAGATGCTGATTGCTGAAACCGGCAATGCGAAACCGGAAGAAAAGCCTTTGCCAGAGATGACGGGTGTGAATACAGATAAAAAAGAGCCGTTTTATGATGAGGAATTTATAAAATATTAATACCGAGTCTCTGTTGAAAGTATTCTCTCGCAGACCGCAGAAAAAAACGCTGTAAAAAAATATTTCCCACAGAGGTCACAGAGGATACACAGAGATCACGGAGAAAAACGCTGTGTTCTCTGTGGGTTTTTAAAACTCTGTGTCCTCTGTGGGAAACACAAACCCCTGTAAGGTTTTCTGCCGAAAAAGGAAATTTTCAAATGAAATTCAAATCATTGCAGACAAAATTGGTCATTATTTTCGGACTCTGTATTTTTATCAGCACCGGAGCGGCAGTTGTCCATCAAATTCTTTCCGCCAAAAGTGCTGCAAATTTTGTCACAAATTCTTCAAACGAATTTACCGCTGATGCCGCAAAAGCCCAGCTTTTGGACAAAGCAAAGGCAATAGGGCTTTATGTCCGGGCAGAATTGGAAGTGGCATTGGATGCAGCCCGTTCAATGGCGGACGTGTTTGCGGGCGTCAAAGACCAGAGCGTGAATCTGAAAATTGACAGAAATCAGATCAACGGCATTCTGAGAACCGCCCTGAGCCGGAACGAAACTTTTGTCGGAACTTATACCTGCTGGGAGCCGAATGCGCTGGACAAGTCCGACGAACTTCATGTCAGCGCGGAAGGGCATGATAAGACCGGGCGTTTCATTCCCTACTGGAGCCGTGACAAAGACGGAAAAATCGGGCTTGTGCCTTTGGAAGATTATGAAAATCACGACAAACACGAAAACGGGGTCCGCAAAGGGGATTATTATCTTCTGACCAGAGAACGGAAAAAGGAATGTGCCATTGATCCTTATCCCTATCCCATCCATGACAAAATCGTGTGGATCACCTCGCTGGTCGCGCCCATTGTTTCAGACCGTGTTTTTTACGGCATTGCCGGTGTGGATATGCGCCTTGATTTCATTCAGTCCGTGGTGGAAAAAATAAACGCCACGCTCTACGGCGGTGCAGGGAGCATCGCGGCGGTGCAGGGAGCATCGCGGCGGTCAGTTATAACGGGATTCTGGCAGCAGTCAGCGGCAAACCCGAATTAGTGGGCAGACATCTCAAAAACTGGATGCCGGAAAACTGGGAAACTTTTATTGAAATGCTGCATTCGGGAACAGAAAAAGTCTCTGTAAACCGTGAGGAATTGGAAGTGGTTGTTCCCATGGAGATCGGCAGAAGCGGTTTGTCATGGGGCGTCATCATCAAGATTCCCGAAGCGGCGGTCATGGCAGATGCCCAAAAACTGATCCGGGAGATGAAAATTCGCGGGGAACGGGATTTTCTGCGACAGGTTTTTGCGGTTCTGGCGATTATGGCAATTGCGATTCTGACCATCTGGTTTATTTCAAAGCGCATTGTGACGCCGATAAAAAAAGGCGTTGTTTTTGCCGAAGACGTTTCAAAAGGAAATCTCACCGCAACGGTGGAGGTGAATCAGGCAGATGAAATCGGGCTTCTGGCAGCAGCGTTGAGAGAAATGGTCAGCAGGCTTCGGAAAATCACGGCGGATGTGAAAACCGCTTCCGATGTTGTGGCAGCCGGTTCACGGGATATTAATTTCCGGGCGGAAAGAATGTCTGCGGGAACTGCACAGCAGGCAGCTTCTGCCGAAGAAGTCTCGTCTTCGATGGAGCAGATGGCTTCCAATATCCGGCAGAATGCGGATAACGCCTCGCAGACGGAGAAGCTGGCATTAAAATCCGCGCAGAGCGCGGCACAGGGCGGAAAAGCGGTCTCGGAAACAGTGACGGCAATGAAAAAGATTGCCGAGAAAATTTCCATCATCGAAGACATTGCCCGCCAGACGGACCTGCTGGCATTGAATGCGGCAATTGAAGCGGCAAGAGCCGGTGAAAACGGAAGAGGTTTTGCCGTGGTCGCGTCGGAGATTCGCAGGCTCGCTGAACGCAGCAAAAAAGCGGCGACAGAAATCAGCAGGCTGTCGGTCAGCAGCGTGGATATTGCGGAAAAAGCCGGAGACATGCTGAATCGGATTGTGCCGGATATTCAGCGGACTGCGGAACTGGTTCAGGAAATCAGTCTTGCCTGCAACGAACAGGACACCGGCGCGGCTCAGATCAACAATGCCATTCAGCAGTTGGATCAGGTGATTCAGCAAAATGCCATGGAAGCCGAAAATATGGTTTCAACCTCCAATGATCTGGCAAAACAGGCAGAACAGCTTCGGCGCTCCATGTCATTTTTCAAAGTCGGCGAAGAAGAAGAGAACGCGCCTGAAGAAACGCCGGTTTTGCCTTCCAAGCCGGAGAAAAGAGAAATTAAAAATATGTTTAAGATAAAAGAGACCGCGCCCGGTCAGCCTGAGAAGCCCGCGCCTGTCAAGGTTTCAAAGCCTGCATCGGGTGAGGATGAATCAGATGATGATTTCGGATTTGAAAGATATTAAGGTATTTTGATCTCGTTTTCATGTGGCGCGTCCGCCGTAAAAGGTGTTTGAAAAATCGGTCTCCCCCCTTTAAAAAAGGGGGGGAAACTCCCCGGTCCGGATTTTTCAAACACCTTATAGGGAGATGCCGGCGGCCTGCCCCTACTTTTTAAGGTAAAAAAATATGCCGTACAGCGATTTTACAATTCCCGAACTCAAGAAGAATTTCGGGCTTTCCGTAAATGAGGAAACAAATCTTTTCGGTCATATTGACGAGACGGAGATTCCGGCTACACTGGCGGATATTCTCCGCCGCTGGCTGCCGCTGTCTCTGAACCTGAATACGGAAAAAGCACGGTCAGCACTGATTATTGCGCCCGTGCTGACAGAATTCAGGCTCTTGCATCGTGATAAAGTCAGTCTGTTTTCAGGTATTGAGTTCAATGTTGACGACACGGCGGGATTGAGAGGACGCTGTGATTACATTCTTTCCCGAAGTCCCGAACAGTTGACGCTGAACGCCCCGGTCTGTGTTCTGGTGGAAGCCGAAAATGAAAATATCGTTGCCGGTATTCCGCAGTGCATAGCGGAAATGCTCGCTGCCGTAAAGTTCAACGAATCACAGGGAAGTCCTCCGTTTCCGGTCTATGGGGCTGTTACCACAGGGATATTGTGGCGTTTCCTCAAGCTGCATGAAAACATTGCTTATGTTGACAGCACCGAATACACGATTTATATGCCGATGAAAATCTTCGCCATCCTCACACATATTGTACTCAATGACGAAACCTGAGCCGCTTGTTGCAAGAGGCTTATCATATAATAACGAGCTGTGCATAGCATATTGCAGAAAAGCGTGGGAATGTTGACTTCTGTAAGGGCAACCCCCTGTGGTTGCCCTTTCTGGAACGGGTCTCTCTGTTCCGGCAAGAGGGTAAGCACAGGGGCTTACCCCTACCTGAGATTTTCCAACGCCTCAAGCGCGGACAGGGCTTTCTGCTTATATTTTGTTCCCTGCGAGGCTTTCAGAAAAGATTGGCGAGCCAGCGTGAAATTTTCTTTCTCCAGCGCGCAGTAGCCCAGCAGCAGATGAGCAAAATCATTGTCGGGATAGGCTCTCACGCATTCCCCAAGGGCTTTGATTGCCTCATCCCAGCGGCCCCGCTCGTAGTAAAGTTTGCCTTTTTCCAAAAGACGCTCCGATGTGCGCCCCTGCGAAATTGCCGCATCCAAATAGCGCAAAGCCATATCCAATCGCTGCGTCTGAGCGTAAGCTTTGAAAAGTCTGTCGCATTCCCCGGGTCCCGGATTTCTGCCGTAAGTCTTTTCAAGACAGCGGGCAGCTTTCATGGGCGCATTCATCAGAAAATAAAAATTTGCCAATTCTTCCAAATCGTTGCGTGCAGGACTTTTCAGTTCATAGAGAATTTCCAGCGCGGCAGCCGCGCCCCGGTAGTCATTTCCGCGCAGCCGGACATGCGCCAGCAGTTTCCAATATTCTGTATTTTCAGGATTTCGGTTCAGAAAATCCTGAAGAAATTTTTCCGCTTCTTTCCAGTCCGATGTCTCTATGCAGATTTGAATCAGCATCTGAAGCCATGAAGTCTGAACGCCGGCTTTGGAACTCAGCAGACGGTTCAGCGCAGATT